>DATGUH010000109.1:0-8481 GCA_035301445.1 Pseudogracilibacillus sp.
CCAATCATTTAATGTTACTTCTTCGACACAAACGTTTAAATACTTTTAGTTTCAGAATTCTTTCAATAATAAGCACTAATGAAATGAACTCATAAACAATGTAATGGAGGGCGTGCAGTCTAACATAAATACTTCTCTAAGATGTCTACTCCCAGATACGCTGTTATCCTGCTTCGCCCTCAAGTCATATACGTGTTATTTTAGTGGATTTTTAACAAATGGCATTAAATCACGTAATTCTCTACCTACCACTTCAATTTGATGTTCATTCTCGCGTGCATTGATTGCATTATAACGTGGACGATTTGCTTGGTTTTCCAAGATCCAGTCTTTAGCAAAAGCCCCAGATTGAATATCTTCTAATACTTCTTTCATTCTAGCTTTTGTTTCATCGTTTACAACTCGTGGCCCGGAAACAAAGTCTCCCCACTGAGCAGTATCAGAAATGGAATAGCGCATATTTTCCAGTCCGCCTTCATACATCAAGTCAACAATCAACTTCACTTCATGTAAACATTCGAAATAAGCAACTTCTGGCTGATAACCTGCGTCAACCAACGTTTCAAAACCAGCTTTGACTAGGCCACTCAAACCACCACAAAGTACGGTCTGCTCACCAAACAAGTCTGTTTCTGTTTCTTCTTGGAAAGAAGTTTCAAGTACACCAGCTCTTGCTGCACCGATTCCAGCTACATACGCAAGTGCTACTTCTGTTGCTTTTCCAGTATAATCTTGAAATACACCATATAGTGCCGGTACACCTGCTCCTTCTTCAAAAGTTCTTCTTACTAGATGCCCTGGCCCTTTTGGTGCCGCTAAGAAAACATCCACATGTGCTGGTGGTACAATTTGTGAAAAGTGAATATTAAATCCATGAGCAAATACAAGTGCACTTCCATCTTTCAAGTTATCTTTAATACTTTCCTGATATACTTTTGCTTGTTGTTCATCTGGAAGTAATACGACTACTACGTCTGCTTGTTTGACAGCATCTGCAACTGGCAGTACCGTAAAACCGTCGTCTTCAGCTTTTTGTTGTGATTTTCCTGGACGCAAACCAATCGTTACATCAAACCCACTATCGCGTAGGTTTAGTGCATGACCATGCCCTTGTGAACCATATCCGATTACAGTGATCTTCTTTCCTTGTAGTACTTCTTTCTGAATATCTTTCTCGTATAATACTTTTGCCATGATTAATGATCTCCTTTTTTATCTAAATTATTTTGAATGTATGATTAAATCGTATATTGATTTAATTCTGCTATTTGTGTTTGTGGCTGATGACCCCTTAAAAATGCTGTCACACCTGTTCTAGCCAATTCCTTAATCCCATATGGGCGAAGCAATGCCAAAAGTGCATCTGTTTTTTCAGGTTTACCCGTAACTTGAATCGTGATGTTATCTTTACTTATATCAATTACATCAGCACGAAAAGGTGTAATTAATCCCTGAATTTCATTGCTCGTTTGTGGGTTACTTGAAACTTTCACCAATGCTAGTTCCCGTGCAACAATTGATTTGTCAGTAATATCTGAAACTTTAATAACGTCAATTTGTTTATTTAGCTGCTTGGTTAGTTGTTCAGCTTTTTGGTGGTCGTTTACTTCTACAACAAGGGTCATTTTAGAAATACCAGCAACTTCTGTCTCCCCTACAGAAATGCTACTAATATTGAACTGTCGTCTTTGCAACATTCCTGTAATTCTGTTTAGAACACCACTATGGTTTTGAACTGTTGCCGTGATGATTCGTTTCATTTCGTCACCCCTATCATTTCGTTAATACCACTTCCTGGCGCAATCATAGGATAAACCTTTTCTTTTTTAATGATTCGGAAATCGGCAACAACAGGACCATCATAATCGATAATTTCCTTTAAAGCTTCTTCTGCCTCTGAATCACTCTCAACTTTAATCCCATGTATACCATAACTTTCTGCCATCTTGACAAAATCAGGATTTGCTTCTAGTAATGATTCAGAATATCTTTCTTCATAGAAGCTTTCTTGCCACTGACGTACCATACCAAGCGCTGCGTTGTTAAATATCAACACTTTTACTGGTAAATCATATGCTTTTAGTAGCATTAATTCTTGCATGTTCATTTGAAAGCCACCGTCACCCGTAATCGATATAACAAGGTCATCCGGTCTTCCCAATTGTGCACCGATAGCTGCCGGGAATCCAAAGCCCATTGAACCAAGACCACCTGAAGTTACCCAATTAAATGGCTTCTCCATCTCGTAAAATTGAGCCGCCCACATTTGGTGTTGCCCAACGTCTGTCGTTACAACAGCCTCACCATTTGTATATTCTGTAAGTCTCTTCAGAAGCCACTGCGGGGAAATAGCCTCGTCAGTTTGTTCATACCATAATGGATATTTTTCACTGTTCCCCTGAATAGTTTTGTGCCATTCCTCATGGGCTGGCATGCTGATGTTTCGTTTAAGCAATGCTTCAAGTGCTTTTTTAGCATCTGCAACAATCGGAATATCTGTTGATACGTTTTTTCCAATTTCTGCAGGATCAATGTCAATGTGTGCCACTTTTGCCTGCGGTGCAAATTTCTTCAAGTTTCCAGTCAATCTATCATCAAAACGTGCACCAATATTAATCAGCAAATCACTATCGTACAGCGCCATATTGGCAGCATACGAACCGTGCATACCTCCCATCCCTAGAGATAGTCGGTGAGAACGAGGCAATCCTCCTAAACCATGCAATGTATTAACGACCGGTAAATCATATTTTTCTGCAAATTCACGCAAATCATCTTGCGCTTCTGCTACGAGCACCCCTGCCCCTGCTAGAATTACTGGCTGTTTAGCACTCCCAATCGCTTCGGAAAGCTTAATGATTTGCAAAGGGTTCGGTTTGATCGTTGGTTGATATCCTGGTAAATAAAAATCTTTCTCAAAAGTCTTTTCTGTTATCTCTTCTGAAATGCTTTTCGGAATATCAACCACTACTGGTCCCGGTCTACCTGTTGCAGCAATATAAAATGCTTCACTTACAACTCTTGGAAAGTCAGCAATATTATCCACTTGGTAATTATATTTGGTGATAGGTGTCGTTACCCCAAGAACATCCGCTTCCTGAAAGGCATCTGTACCTATTACCTTACTTGCCACTTGACCTGTAAAAATAACAAGTGGCAAAGAATCCATCATCGCATCTGTAATACCTGTAACCAAATTGGTTGCACCCGGTCCAGATGTCGCAATTACAACACCCGGCTTCCCAGTTGTTCTTGCATAGCCCTCCGCTGCAAAAATAGCTCCTTGTTCATGTCTAGAAAGTATATGCTTAAAAGGAGCCTGCCGACGATGCAAGGCATCATAAATTGGCAGTACAGCGCCTCCCGGGTAACCAAAAACTGTATCAACGCCTTCTTCCACCAACAATTCAACAAACAAATCAGATCCTGTCATCGGCATCGGCTCTGTTTGTTGATCCGCTTTTACTTCTGCCTTCATTTTTAACTCCTCCTCATTTTAATAAATTTCATACTATTTGTTTTAAATTTTGGAAATATTTAAACTTTTATTGCTTAAAAACGGCTAATTTTCAATTACTAGATGTGTACGATAGAAAAAAAGACCCTTTCCACCCACGAATCACTTGGATTCATTGGGGTGAAAAGGATCTCTTCACGGTACCACCCAGATTTTACAACTGCCATTTTTATTTTACAGTTGTCTCAGGCGAGCTGTTAAATTAAGCTCACTTTTGATAACAGGTATCAATATGAATACCTGGCCATGCCTAATCAAAATTTTTCAGCATAGCACTCAGAGATGATGTCAGAGCAGATGCAATACTGGGCTTCCAGCAACCCCAGCTCTCTGTTATTACATGAATTCTGTCTCTTTTATTCTCGTCATCGAGTTATATAATAGTTATATGTTTAATCATTCTGTATTATTACAATTCAATTTATTAATCATTATTATACACGTTATATTTTAAATTAACAGTAAAAACAATTTTTTGATGATGAATTTTATAAGTCATTTTTATTTTACTTTATCATGGCAAGATACACCATCTACAACTGTCCTTTCGCGAAACTTTTTCAGCAAATGTTTTGTTATAACACCAGGAGAGCCATCTCCAATCAAACGATTATCTGCTGAAATAGCCGGAATTACTTCCGCAGCTGTACCAGTAAGGAAGACTTCATCTGCTACATAAACATCATGTAGTGTGAAAGCTGTTTCCTCCACTTGATACCCTTCCTCTCTAGCAATATCCATAATAGCATTTCTCGTAATGCCTTCCAGCACCCCTAGATAAATAGGTGGCGTTTTTAAAATGCCATCTTTTACAATAAAGACATTGTCAGAGGAACCTTCTGTCACATACCCTTCACGATTTAAGATAAGTGCCTCGTCTGAATTCGACTGAACAGAAGCCATTTTCACCATGATATTATTTAAATAATTAAGTGTTTTTATTTGCGGATTCAAAACATCCGCACTACTTCTTCGGTTTACCACTGATGCCAAACGCAATCCATTTTCGTATAATGCCTCCGGATAAATAGCGAGTGGCTCTGCAATGACTAAAACAGTGGCGTCATGACAATTTCTAGGGTCAAGTCCAAGGTCACCCGGTCCACGTGAGGCAACAATACGAATATAAGCACTGGACAAATTGTTCTTTTGGACCGTCTCTACTACAAGTCCAATTAACGCTTCTTTAGTGTATGGAATTTCCAACATAATGGAATGAGCTGATTCATATAGTCTTTTAATATGTTCTTCAAGCTTATAAATATTACTATCATACACACGGACGCCTTCGAAAACACCATCTCCATATAAAAACCCGTGATCGAATATGGATAATGAAGCATTTTCTTTCTCCATGAATTGACCATTTAAGAATACAATTTGCTTTTCCATCTACAGCACTTCTTTCTTTCGTACAATTGTTTATAGTAGCGTTTATTTTCTGAAACTTTACTCTGATAAACTATCAATGTTCAAATAGCATACAACGTTTTTCTAAAACAGTCAATGATTTTAAGATGAAATTTATGAATCTAGTTAGAAGTACCAAAAATATCTGGATTATTCGAAAACACCCCATCTACACCAGCAGCAATCATCTTATCATAATCGTGTTTTTTATTTACGGTATAAGGATACACCTTATAGCCCGCTGCATGACAAGCTGTAACAAACTCCTCATCCACATACACTTCGTTAGGGTGAATACTATTTACTTCCAAGCCCGATTGTTTTGCATAATCCCAAGGTCGAAGCATTCTGTAATAAAACAATAAACCTATCGGATAGTGTGAAGCTTGTTCCTGAACGTTTTTTAGTGCTAAATGATCAAAGGAAGAAATCCACACATTATCTTCTCGGTTTCTATTCTTTAAGCAATCCAGTAAAATAGATTCAATACCTTCATGAATTAGTGGGATATTTTTTATCTCAATATTCAATATGACTTCCCGTGGAACGACGTCCAATACCTCATCCAATGTCGCAAGTCTTTCGCCGGTAAAACTTTTTGAAAAAACAGAACCGACATCAATGCGTTGTATTTCTTCCAACGTATAATCATTCACTTTACCTGGGACACCCGGGCTGATCCGATTAAACTTATGATCATGAATAATAACAAGCTCCTGGTCCTTCGTCAATTGAACATCAAGTTCAATTCCTTTCGCACCATGCTCCAATGCTTTTTTTATTGCCGAAATTGTATTTTCCGGGGCTTCCGTAAGTGATCCTCTATGCGCAAAATTCATTATTTCAATCAACACTCCTCTACTATTGCAAATGGTTATAAGAATAGGGGGATTCCCCCCCCTTTTGATTTGATAATTTTATATATCTCGCTTCTCTTGAAAATAATTATGTAATTCATCAGCAATTCTTTCCGATGCCTTACCGTCTCCATATGGATTCTTACTTTCCGCCATGATTGTATAGGCTTCTTGATTGGTTAATAATAAATCAGCCTGTTCATAAATATCATTTTCATTCGTTCCAACAAGTTTTAATGTGCCTGCTTCAATGCCTTCGGGTCTCTCCGTTGTTCCACGAAGCACAAGAACAGGTACACCTAAAGAAGGTGCTTCTTCCTGTATTCCTCCTGAATCAGTCATAATTAAGTATGCTTGTGACAAAAGGTTATGGAAGTTTCTAACATCAAGCGGTTCAATCAAGTGTATTCGTGGTTGCTCCCCGAGTATATTCCTTGCCGCTTCTTGGACTTTGGGATTCAAATGAACCGGATAAACAACATAAATATCTTTATGTTTTTCTACAAGTTTTTTAATAGCATTAAAAATATGTTCTAAGTTCTCTCCGATATTTTCCCTGCGGTGTGCAGTAAGTAGAATCATTTTTTTATTAGGATATTGCTCCAATATTGGATGAGAATAATCATCTCGGACAGTTGTCTTCATTGCATCAATACTAGTGTTTCCTGTTACGGTTATTGTTTCTACAGGCTTATTTTCACTAAGCAAATATTCTCTTGCCTTTTCCGTTGGAGCAAAATGCAAATCTGTAAGTACTCCAGTTAATTGTCGATTCATTTCTTCTGGGAATGGAGAATACTTGTCATATGTACGCAGCCCTGCTTCCACATGACCAACAGGTATTTGTTGATAAAAGGCAGATAATGCTGCTGCAAATGTTGTACTTGTATCCCCATGAACAAGCACAACATCAGGCTTTTCTTCTTTCAAAACTGCTTCAAGACCAAGTAATGCACCGGTTGTTATTTGAGCAATAGACTGACCTTTTTTCATCATGTTTAAATCATGATCTGGCTCGATGTTGAATATATTCAACACTTGATCTAGCATTTCTCTATGTTGTGCGGTTACTACTACAATACTTTCAAATTGATCTGGACGATTGTCTAATTCTTTAATAAGTGGAGCCATTTTAATTGCTTCAGGTCTAGTACCAAATACAGATAATACTCTTGTCCGCTTCATCACTTTACCCCCTCGCAATCTCCATTACTTCGTGCCAAACAGCCTGTCTCCAGCATCTCCCAAACCTGGAACGATATATCCATGTTCATTCAACTCTTCATCCAATGCAGATAAATAAACATCGACATCCGGGTGATTTTGTTGAATTCTGTCCACGCCTTCTTTAGCTCCAACTAAACACATGAGTTTAATGCTTTTTGCACCATGTTTTTTTAATGACGCTATTGCATCATCAGCAGATCCGCCTGTTGCCAACATTGGATCTAGCACTATAAACATCCGCTCAGAAACATCGGAAGGTAATTTAAGGTAATACTCTACAGGTTCTAAAGTCTTTGGGTCTCTGTAAAGACCAATATGACCAACACGAGCTGCTGGAAGTAATTGCATCATTCCATCTACCATGCCAAGTCCTGCACGCAAAATTGGTATCAGCCCTATCTTTTTCCCAGTTAGTATATTCGATTCACATGTAGTTACTGGCGTTTCAATTGTCGTCGTGGTCAACGGCAAATGTCGCGTTATTTCTAATCCCATTAGCATCGTAACTTCATTTACAAGTTCGCGAAATTGTTTTGTACCAGTTGTTTTATCTCTTATATATGTTAATTTATGTTGAATTAATGGATGGTTTAAAATATGTAATTCACCCATGCGACCACATCCTCTCATGGTTTATTCCTGTTCTCTATATTATCGTTTCTCGCGACTTATGTCTAGAAAAATAAAGGTTCACATTTATATTTATAATTGGCAATATTTGCTTTGTTAAACCTAAGCGTTTTCAAGCATCATCATACATTAACTACTTCTTTTCTTTGTTACACGATTATCGCTTTTGAGAGCTCATCGTCGCTTTTTTATTTGACCCCGACAAGATAATTATTGTAGACAAAGGAATGATTATGCGCTATTCGTTACTTCGGGATGCCGGTATATGCGAGAGAAGGAATGATTACGTGCTATTCTTTACTTCGGGATACCGGAATATGCAAGAGAAGGAATGATTACGTGCTATTCGTTACCTCAAACGAAGATCCCTCCATACACTAGGAATGATTAAATGTTATTTTCCCTCTAGTCCTAAGCAAGCAAAAACTCCCTTGAATAAGCACCAGTTTAAATTATTATCTGGCACCATCAAAGGAGCAATATGTTTTAAGCATATAAAGGGAATTGTTTTGTTAATTGAATTACACGTTCTTTTACTTCTTGCTCTACTTTCTCGTCATCAATATTTTTTAAAGTATATGCAATAAGTGCTGCTACTTCTTTAGCTTCTTTTTCTTTAAAGCCTCGGCTAGTAATAGCAGCCGTACCGATTCGGACCCCACTTGTTATAAATGGTCCTTCTTCATCGAATGGGATTGTATTTTTATTCGCAGTAATCCCAACTTTATCAAGCACTTCTTCAGCCACTTTACCTGTGAGGCCTAATTTCGACACGTCCAAAAGTAATAAGTGATTGTCCGTTCCACCAGAAACAATCCGAATGCCTTCTTCACTTAATGC
>DATGUH010000110.1:0-12219 GCA_035301445.1 Pseudogracilibacillus sp.
TGGAATAGACTTTGAAACGCTTTATTAAAGAAAAGAAAGTGCTTTCTGTTCACTTTAAGGCTAAAATCCTTTATAATGTTAAACAGAGCATCTATTTTTGTACATATATCCAAGTAATAAAAGTAATTTTTATAAAGGAGAGATACAGTATGACAGCAACAAAAGGTCTTGAAGGAATTGTAGCGACTGAATCATCAATCAGTTCCATCATTAATGATAAATTAACATATTGTGGTTATTCGATTGATGATCTTGCTGCTAAGTCTTCTTTTGAAGAAGTGATTTATTTATTATGGAATCGTGAGTTGCCAGATGAGAAACAACTTGCTGAACTAAAAGCGTCAATATCTGAAGAAATGGAGATTCCTGATGCTATACTAACTCATTTGCGTTCATACGACCTTTCAACAGTACATCCAATGGCAGCTCTTCGAACAGCTATATCTTTATTAGGTTTATATGACGAAGAAGCTGACGTTATGGACAAAGATGCTAACCTACGTAAAGCCATACGCTTGCAGGCAAAGGTATCTACAATTGTTACTGCATTTTCAAGAATCAGACAAGGTAAAGACCCTGTAGCACCAAAGAAAGACGCCAGTTATGCAGAAAACTTTGTATACATGTTAAAAGGTGAAGAACCTGAAAATCTTGAAGTAGAAGCGATGAATAAAGCATTAGTACTACATGCAGATCATGAGTTAAATGCATCAACATTTACTGCCAGAGTCTGTGTTGGTACTTTATCTGATATTTATTCAGGTATCACTGCAGCTATCGGTGCACTAAAAGGGCCTCTTCACGGTGGTGCAAATGAGGCAGTTATGAAAATGTTGACAGAGATTGGTGATGAGGAAAATGCAATTCCTTATATTAAAGAAAAATTCGCCAACAAAGAAAAAGTAATGGGCATGGGGCACCGTGTATATCGTACTGGTGATCCGCGCGCTAAATTTTTAAAAGAAATGTCAAGAAAGCTTACAAAACAACACAATGAAGAAAAATGGTATAATATGTCTGTCAAAATAGAAGACTTTATTAAAGAAGAAAAAGGATTACCTGCTAATGTTGATTTTTATTCAGCAACGGTTTATCATAGTTTAGGGATTGACCATGATTTATTTACTCCAATTTTTGCTATGAGTCGTATGTCAGGTTGGTTGGCACATATTCTTGAGCAATACGATAATAATCGCTTGATTCGTCCACGTGCTAAATATGTTGGTTATGACCTTAGAGAGTTCGTGCCACTTAGTGAACGTTAATCAAAGTAACAACTTAATACGCATAGGCATAAGCCGGCTTAAGTCGGCTATTGTTATGCGTATAAATTAAAAAGAGATAAAAAAATATATCCGGAAATGTATTATAATAGTTTATTTAATATTTTAGGAGGTTTATTCAAATGTCTAATAAAATAACAGTAGATAACAAAGGGAATTTACAGGTACCAAATGAGCCAATTATCCCATTTATTGAAGGAGATGGAACAGGGCCTGATATTTGGCGCGCTGCAAAACGTGTATTAGAAGGCGCTGTTGAAAAAGCATACAACGGTGAAAAGAAAATTGAATGGAAGGAAGTTTATGCTGGTGCAAAAGCCCATGATAAAACTGGTGAATGGCTTCCAAAAGAAACATTGGAACAAATTGATGAGTATAAAATTGCTATTAAAGGACCTCTGACTACACCAATTGGTGGAGGATTTCGTTCATTGAACGTTGCACTTCGTCAGGAATTAGATCTATATAACTGCTTACGTCCTGTACGTTATTTTGACGGTGTACCTTCACCTGTCAAACATCCGGAAGAAGTAGATATGGTTATTTTCCGGGAGAATACTGAAGATATTTATGCTGGAATAGAGTGGCAACAAGGTTCAGATGATGTTAAAAAAGTTATCGACTTTTTACAGAATGAAATGGGAGTTAAAAATATTCGTTTCCCTGAAACATCTGGAATTGGTGTAAAACCTGTTTCTGAAGAAGGAACGAAACGTCTTGTACGCGCAAGTATTAACTACGCATTAGAACAAGGTCGTCGTAACGTAACCCTCGTACACAAAGGGAACATTATGAAGTTTACAGAAGGATCGTTTAAAAACTGGGGTTATGAAGTAGCTGAGCAGGAATTCGGTGATAAAACATTCACATGGGCTGAATATGACCGCATTGTTGAAAAAGAAGGAAAAGATGCTGCTAACAAGGCACAAGACGAAGCTGAAAAAGCCGGTAAACTGATTGTGAAAGACGCTATTGCAGATATCTTCCTACAACAAATCTTAACTCGTCCTAATGAGTTTGATGTTGTGGCTACAATGAACCTAAATGGTGATTACGTGTCTGACGCATTGGCTGCACAAGTTGGTGGTATTGGAATTGCACCAGGTGCAAATATTAACTATGATACAGGTCATGCAATTTTTGAAGCAACACACGGAACAGCTCCTAAATATGCAGGACTTGATAAAGTAAATCCTTCTTCTGTTATTTTATCTGGCATGTTGATGTTAGAGCATCTTGGCTGGAACGAAGCTGCAAACTTAATTACAAAAGCAATGGATAAAACCATCGCATCAAAAGTTGTAACGTATGATTTTGCGAGATTAATGGATAATGCTACAGAAGTAAAATGCTCTGAATTTGCAGATGAATTAATTAAAAACATGGATTAATTTTCATCCTAATAAAGTCCCTTAGCCAAGCATTGGTTGAGGGACTTTTATTATGAATTATTCTAAACTGCTAACATAAATAGCCGTTAACCTATCTTTATATAGTGGATAGCACCCGAAATTATATACTTTTATCTTTCTTCAATGTAAAATGTAAGTATGATGTTTTCTGAAATGTAAACAACTAAGATGAATTGCTTATATAAATCATTGCACCAGTAGTGGCAGGAGGTTCTTCATGAAAATAACGCTATCCAAAAAGATAATGGGTTACTTATTGATTATTTTTATTGTGCTCAGTCTTTCAGGCTTCATCCTCGCACAAGTAGTCACCAATATTTATGTATTGATAAGTGTTCTCGTAATCACCTTTATTATTTTTGCAGTAATGTTATTTCACTTTTTTGATAAATATATTAAACCAATTGAAAAAGCCTCCTGGACAATGGATAAATTGTTACAAGGCAATTATTACGCGCGCGTGAACCAAGAAATGAACGGAACTATCGGAGAATTGAGTGGAAAAATAAATACACTTGCCAAAAACTTAAGCAAATTAACGATTCAAGAACAAATACAAGCAGAACAACTTTCTACAATAATCGAAAACTCCGAAAGTGCCCTTGTTTTAATCGATGAAAAAGGTTATATTCATATCGTTAATCGAAAATTTCTTTCAGTTTTTGGGAAAACATCGCAAGCGTATGTAGGATATATTTATTATGATGTTATCGATCATGAAGCAATCCATCATACTGTACAAGAAACATTTTTATATGAAAAAAGAGTGAAAGAAACGTTTTCTATCACCCATAATGATGAAAAAATATATTTGGAGCTTGTAGGTGCTCCTATATTTAATGAGCGTAAGATGTTAAAAGGAGCAGTTCTTGTCATTTATGATATTACTGAATTTAAGCATATTGAATTGATGCGGAAAGACTTCGTTGCTAATGTTGGCTATGAATTACAAGCACCCATAAAATCAATTAAAGCAGATGCAGAAAAATTACAAAATCACACTTCAATAGATGATATATCAAAGGATACATTAATCAAGATTATTTATGAGGAAAGTACCCGGATTGAAATGTTGCTTGATGATTTATTAATTTTATCGAATCTTGAAAAGGATGAAACAAAGCTTCATTTAAAAACTGTAAAAACTGGTGAAATGATAGATGATATATTACCTTCTATTCAAGAAAAAGCAGAAAAGAAAGATATTCTTATATCAGTAGAAGCAAGTCGAGAAATTGAATTTACTGCAGATGAAGAAAAAGTGAAACAAATTCTATTTAATTTAATGATGAATGGAATTACTTACACACCAGAACAAGGAGAAGTAAAACTTGAAATTCATTCTAATGGAGATAATATTCGTTTCAAGGTGAGTGATAACGGTATAGGCATATCAAAACATGCGATTCCCCGAATTTTTGAACGTTTTTACCGTGTAGACAAAGATCGAAGTATAAACACAAATGGAACAGGACTTGGCTTAGCTATCGTTAAGCATATTGTTGAAGTACATAATGGGGAAATTCAAGTAGATAGTGAATTAGAACATGGCACTAGTTTTACAATTGATATACCTAAAAGCCAAACAGTAAACGCAACATCAACAAAACGTATTGGAAAGGAGCATTCCCATGACAAACAAAGTAGTAATGATTGATGGTAACAGTCTCTTATTCAGGGCTTTTTATGCACTGCCATTATTACACAATAATAAAGGAGTTTATACGAACGCAGTCTATGGTTTTTCTAATATTTTACTTAAGATATTAGAAGAAGAAAATCCTACCCATATGCTCGTTGCGTTCGACGCGGGAAAAACAACATTCAGACATTCTTCTTATAAAGACTATAAAGGTGGACGACAAAAGACACCACCAGAATTAAGTGAACAATTTCCGTTAGTAAAAGAGGTACTTAAATCATTTAATATCCCACATTATGAACTTGATTTATATGAGGCAGATGATATTATTGGCACACTTTCCACAGAAGCCGATAAAAAGAACTGGGATGTAAAGATTATTTCTGGAGATCAAGACTTATTGCAATTGGTAACTGATCATGTAACTGTTGATCTTACAAGAAAGGGAATCAGCGAAGTAAATTCTTATACACCGACTACACTTTTAGAAGAGATGGAGTTAGAACCGAAGCAAATTATTGAATTAAAGGCATTGATGGGGGATAACTCAGATAATATCCCAGGAGTTCCTGGAGTTGGGATTAAGACAGCTACGAAACTTTTGAAACAGTTTAAAACTGTAGATAATCTTTATGCTAATTTGAATGAAGTAACAGCTAAAAAGTTAAAAGAAAAACTAACAGATAACGAAGATGCAGCTCGATTGAGTCATGAACTTGTGACAATTAAAACAGATTCCCCAGTTAAAATGACATTGGAAGATATGACCTACGACGGATATGAATATAAAGATATTTATACGCTTTTTTCCGAACTGGAATTTAATTCTTTACTAAATAGATTGAGCGGTAATGGTGAGGAAATAGAAGAGACAACATTTGATGAATTTCCCTTAGAAGTGTTAAAGGAAGTACGAAAGGATATATTCACAGGTAATGATGCATTGCTAGTAGAAATGCTTGATGATAATTATCACTATAGTCCAGTAGAAGCTATCGTTGTATCAAATGAGTCTGGTAATTATGTGATGACAAAAGAAACAGCGATCAAATCAACCATCTTTAAAGACTGGGTGAGTGATGCAAAACAAAAAAAGATTGTCTTTGATGCAAAGGCAGTTACTGTCTCTTTGTTGCAGAATTCTTTACATCTAAAAGGCGTATCTTTTGATTTAATGCTTGCTGCTTATTTAATTAATCCTGCAGATAAAAATGAAGAGATTACTTCCATTGCTAAAAGATCAGGCATTACACAAATCTACCACAATGAAGAAGTATATGGTAAAGGTGCGAAAAGAGCTATTCCAAACGATTTTGCGGTATTAGCGGACCATACAGCTAGAAAAACGAGTGCACTATATAATTTAAAAGATACATTTGAACAACAGTTGGCAGACAATGACATGTCCAGTTTATTTAAAGAGCTTGAACTACCACTAGCACAAATTCTCGCTGAGATAGAACATACTGGGGTACTTGTGGATACAGAGCGCTTAAAAGATATGGGAAACGATTTAAAAAAACGTATTGAAGATATTGAATCAGAAGTTCATTCTTTGGCTGGGGAAAAATTTAATGTCAATTCGCCTAAACAATTAGCCCATATTTTATTTGAAAAACTAGAACTTCCAGTGATTAAAAAAACAAAGACAGGTTATTCGACTGCAGCTGACGTGTTAGAGAAATTGGAAACAGAGCATGAAATTATTCCGAAATTGTTAATGTATCGTCAATTAAAGAAGCTTGATTCTACGTATGTAGACGGACTATTGAAAGTGGTTGATGAGAAATCACATAAGGTACATACACGCTTTAATCAAGCATTAACACAAACGGGTCGACTTAGTTCAACAGAACCAAATTTGCAAAATATCCCAATACGATTAGAAGAAGGACGTAAAATCAGACATGTATTCGTTCCTTCGCATGAAGATTGGTTGATATTCTCTGCGGATTATTCACAAATAGAACTAAGGGTACTCGCTCATATATCTGGTGATAAGCGATTACTTGAAGCCTTTCATGAAAACAAAGATATTCATACTCAAACTGCGATGGACGTATTTCATGTATCAGAGCCAGAAGTGGATGACAATATGCGCCGTCAAGCTAAAGCAGTTAATTTTGGTATCGTTTATGGTATTAGTGATTATGGATTATCCCAAAATTTACAAATACCTAGAAAAGAAGCAAAAGCGTTCATTGATAAGTATTTTGAGATTTATCCTGATGTGAAAACTTATATGGATGAGATTGTACAAAAAGCAAAACATGACGGTTATGTATCCACTTTAATGAAACGTCGTCGATATTTACCGGAAATTACAAGTCGCAATTTCAATCAGCGCAGTTTTGCTGAAAGAACAGCAATGAATACGCCAATTCAAGGATCGGCTGCAGATATCATTAAAAAGGCGATGATTGATGTTCATCATCGATTAGTTAGTGAAAAATTAGAGGCGACTATGTTGATGCAAGTACATGACGAACTCATTTTCGAAGCACCTCAGATAGAATTAGAAAAATTAAAAGAAATAATACCAGATGTTATGGAAAATACAGTCAAGTTAGATGTCCCCCTTAAAGTTGATAAAGCTTTTGGAAACAGCTGGTACGACGCTAATTAACTAAAAAGAAAAAGAGAAAGTAAGTGGGAATATGCCGGAACTACCAGAAGTAGAAACGATTAAACGTACGTTAGAGCATTTAGTTATGAATAAAAGAATTGAAGATATTACGATAAATTGGCCGAAAATCATTCAGGCACCAGAAGATATAATGCATTTTAAACATTTGTTGATGGGAGAACAGATTAATAGCATGTCACGAAGAGGTAAATTTTTGTTGTTTAACATGCAGGATTATGTTTTAGTATCTCATCTAAGAATGGAAGGGAAATATCGTGTAACTCATAGTTCAGAGCCAATTGATAAACATACGCATGTCATTTTCCATTTTACAGACGGAACAGAACTTCGTTATAATGACGTTCGTAAATTCGGAACAATGCATCTATATCCGATTGGAAAGGAAAATGAAACGAAACCATTAAATCAATTAGGACCAGATCCGTTTGAATCCGCATATCAATTAAATTATGTAGAAGAAAAATTATTAAAAACGAACAGAAATATTAAAGCAGTTTTATTGGATCAAACAGTAATTGCTGGCCTGGGTAATATATATGTGGACGAAGTTTTATTTTTATCAAAGATCCACCCAGAAAGACGCGCAAAAACATTAAGTAAAAATGAGATTATGAATATTTTTACTAATACAAAAGAAGTACTTAGTAAAGCAGTGCATCAAGGTGGAACAACAATACGTTCTTATGTTGATGGACAAGGTGAAATGGGTATGTTTCAACAAACACTCTTTGTCTATGATCAAGTAGAGAAGCCATGTAAACACTGTGGACAAGCAATCATTAAACTTAGAGTATCAGGACGTGGCACCCATATTTGTCCGGATTGTCAACGATTATAAGCCATCATAAAGTGATACGAATGAGGAGGACGAAAATGACCGTCATTATCGGGTTAACAGGAAGTATAGGAACTGGAAAAAGTACTGTTTCAAAGATGTTTTCACAACTAAATATTCCGGTAATTGACGCCGATCAAATTGCGAGAGATGTTGTGAAACCAGGTAAACCAGCACATACACAAATTGCAAAAGTATTTGGTGATGAAGTTTTCTATCAAGATCAAACGCTGAATCGACCTGTGTTGGGTGAAATTGTATTTAATGATAAGGATAAAAGAGAAATGCTTAACAATATCATTCATCCAGAAATTCGAAAAGAAATGCTCGAACAACGTGATGCGTATGTTCAAGAAAAAGAACCTTGTGTCGTAATGGACATTCCATTATTGTTTGAGAGCAAGCTAACCCATTTTGTTAATAAAATCTTAGTAGTAGCAGTTGATGAATCAGTTCAGTTAGAAAGAATTACAACAAGAGATCAGCTTTCTTCCGAAGATGCCAGACAACGAATGAGTGCTCAGATTCCTATAGACAAAAAAACGAATATGGCTCATGCAGTTATTGATAACAACGGTACAATTGAAGAATCATTTAATCAATTAAGAAACATATTGACTGAATGGAAGATTCCAATCCAGAATAATATTTAAAAGGACTGGGATTTATTTAAAGATATTTATATAAAAACGAACATTCTAAATGATGAGTAAAGGAAATATACGTAGGCTTCTGCTGGAGGAAAAACCTAAAGGGCTATTGCCCGACGCAAGAAATCCGGCAAACGTCAAAGCGTAAAGTATATTTCTGGAGCGATATTCATCAATAGAATAGTTCGTTTTTTTACTATATGAACGTAGTTTTGTCCCACTGTATTTAAGGCATTAATTCGAAATTTGGGATAGGCACTCCGTATCAAATAACAAGTTTTATAAAATTATTTATATTTATTCACACATTTTAAGATAAATGTGTTATACTAATTATGAAATAAACCGATAAAGTGTATCATATATTGGGAGGCCTATTCATGACTAAAACGAGAATTGCAATTAATGGATTTGGGAGAATTGGACGGATGGTATTCCGCCAAGCAATTTTGGATGAAAATATTGAAGTTGTGGCAATTAATGCAAGTTACCCAGAGGAAACGTTAGCACATTTAATGAAATATGATAGTGTGCATGGGGTTTTCGAATGTGATATTCAAATCAAAGATAATACCTTTGAAATTAATGGACAGCAAATAATTCATTGTAATTCCCGTGAACCGGAAAAATTACCATGGGCAGAAAATGATATTGATGTAGTTATTGAAGCAACAGGGAAATTTAAAACAAATGAAGAAGCTGGTCGTCACTTACAGGCTGGTGCTAAAAAAGTTGTTATTACAGCTCCAGGTAAAGACGTGGATAACACTATAGTGCTCGGGGTAAATGATTCAACGTATAATCCAGAGCAAGATGATATTATATCTAATGCTTCGTGTACAACGAATTGTCTAGCGCCAGTTGTAAAAGTACTGGATGACAAGTTTCATATTATAAATGGGCTTATGACAACAGTTCATGCATTTACAAGTGATCAACAAAGTCTTGATAACCCTCATAAAGACTTTCGTCGTGCTCGTGCATGCGGTCAGTCTATTATTCCGACTTCCACTGGTGCAGCAAAGGCGCTTGGAACAGTAATGCCGCATTTAAATGGAAAATTACATGGCATGGCTTTAAGGGTTCCAACACCGAATGTATCGTTGGTTGATTTAGTTGTAGATGTAGAAGATTCAGTTACAGTTGAAGAAGTGAATGAAGCATTCAAAGAAGCGTCACAACAAGATATGAAGGGAATTATTCAATATAGTGATGAACCACTTGTATCGATTGACTACAACACAAATGATGCTTCCGCTATTATTGATGGACTTTCTACAATAGTTATGGGAGATAACAAAGTAAAAGTTCTTGCATGGTATGACAACGAATGGGGATATTCAGCAAGAGTGTTAGATCTTGCTAGATTTGTTGGTAAAAATTTAAATGTATCAAAAGATCAGCGCGAAAAAATATCATAAATGAATCAATTTCATAATAGAGTTTATTGAATGAAAATCCGAACGTTTAACAAATAAATTTTGTAAACATTCGTGTTTTAGGATCTAACTCGAATGGCTGTAACGTAAGGCGGCGACTCCTGGTCGGCTAAAACCGGCCACGTCAATCACCAACTTCGACACTAGAACGTCCTGTTCGCCTGAGGGAACAGCATTGTTTATTTGCGACGAGCTTGCGAGGAGCACGTGTCCGAAGACCCCACAACGAGCGAATTTTGCGAGTGAGGAGGCTCAAGCCGTGCCCGCGGAAAGCGTCCGCCTGCAGTGAAAGCCATTCTAGCAGATATTAATGTCCGGATTTTATATCCTGTTATTGAATTATGAAATAGACTCACAAACTTACACTATAATTAGAACGTTCAGGAAGGTGAAATAGGTTCATGTCTAAAATAAAGTTAAAAAATATCAAAAAAAGATATGATAAAAAAGGCAAAGAAGTCATCCATGATTTTAATTTGGATATTGAAGAAAGTGAATTTATTGTGTTTGTTGGCCCGTCTGGCTGTGGGAAATCGACAACGTTACGTATGATTGCCGGGCTGGAAAGCATTACAAGTGGAGAACTATGGATGGATGATAAGGTTGTAAATGACGTCCAAGCAAAAGACCGAGATATTGCAATGGTCTTTCAAAACTATGCATTATTCCCACACTATAATGTGTACGACAACATTGCTTTTGGCCTGAAAATGCAAAAGTTTAAAAAAGACTTTATAAAAGAACGAGTAGAACATGCTGCAGAAATTCTTGGTTTGACAGACTATCTGAAAAGAAAACCAAAAGATTTATCAGGTGGTCAACGGCAAAGAGTAGCACTTGGTAGAGCAATTGTTAGAGATGCACATATTTTCCTGATGGATGAGCCTTTGTCCAACTTAGATGCAAAACTCCGTATCCAAATGAGGAAAGAGATCATTAACTTACACAGAAAATTAGGTACTACGACCATATATGTCACGCACGACCAAACAGAAGCAATGACTATGGCCTCTAGAATTGTTGTATTAAATGATGGTTACATCGAACAAATAGGTACCCCTGAGGAAGTTTATAATCATCCTAAAACAAGATTTGTTGCTGAATTTATGGGTTCACCACCAATGAATTTCTTGGAAGGTTCCGTAAAAGAAAGCCAATTAACACTGAACTCTGGAGAATCGCTAGGGAAACTACCATATGCCATTAAAGATGTTGAAAATGTAGATATTGGTATTCGTTCAGAGGATATTGATATAGCGGATGAAGACACAGGCCTACAAATGACTGTGAATCATGTAGAGTTAATGGGTGCCGATTTACATATTCATGGATTCGTGAATGACAAAGAAATGGTTGTTCGTGTGGATCCAAGTCGAAAGATAAATGTAGATGATCAAGTGTTCTTGAAAATGAGAATGGATAAAGTTCATCTTTTTGATGTGGAATCTAAAGAGGTGCTTTCAGATAGAGAGAAGGTGGATGCATGAGTCGAGCGAAAAAGGCGGGGAAATTATTTGTTTTCCTAGGTATCCCGCTTATTCCTCTGTTTGTTTTTTGGTTTTTACCAATGATTATATCTCTATGGTTAAGTTTAACGGACTGGGATTATATTAGTCCTTCGTTTAATTACGTTGGGGCAGATAACTATACGAATGCTTTTACGAGTGCTGACTTTTATCAAGCACTTAAAAATACCATTATATTTGGTTTCTTTACAGTTATTCCAACTATTTTTATTGGGTTATTATTAGCCATTTTGTTAAGAGAAGGGCTAAAAGGAATAACGTTTTTCAGGTCAATGATGTTCTCGCCTTGGATTACGCCAATGGTTGCAATGTCTATTGTATGGGCTTGGATATATGAACCAGATGTTGGTTTGTTGAACCAGATATTAGGTTGGTTCCACTTGCCACAACCGGATTGGTTGCACAGTTCTGATAGTGCTTTATGGTCTATTATTATTGTTACAGTATGGAAAAACTCAGGCTGGGCAATGTTATTCTATTCGGATGCACTGCAAAAGATCCCACAAGATTTATATGAAGTTAGTAGTATTGAAGGATCTTCATGGTGGCAAAGAATGCGTACGATTGTTATTCCGTTAGTTTCTCCGACAACTTTGTTTTTGTCGATTATGCTAGCGATTGAATCCATCCAAGCATATGACCAGATTCAAGTCATGACACAAGGTGGGCCTTCTGGAAGTACAAGAACACTGTTATATATGTATTACCAGATGGCATTTGAGCAATTCAATATGGGACAAGCAACGGCCATATCAACTATTATCGTTGTAATCACAGGTATCTTA
>DATGUH010000111.1:0-7311 GCA_035301445.1 Pseudogracilibacillus sp.
TGTCATATAACAGTCGTTCCATATAATTGCGAAACAGAAGAAATGGAACGATTTAAACCAGATGGAATTATGTTATCTAACGGACCGGGCAATCCAGAAAACATGCCTGAATTGATCAATGCTGTTCAAACTTTGAAACAAAATTATCCCCTATTCGGTATCGGATTAGGTTATGAATTAATTGCTCTGGCATATGGTGCAAAATTAAGAAAATTACATGTAAGTAATTATGGAGTAAATATGCCCGTGAAAAATTTACAAGCAAAGAAAACAAGCTTTACAACATTGAGTCATGATTATATAGTAGATGAATCAAGTTTACCAGTCGACTTCGACATTACACATCGTATTTTACATGACCAAGCAATTGCCGGATTAAAACATCAAAAGGATGCTGTTATGGGCATTCAATTTCATCCAGAAGGTGCACCAGGAACGGATGAAATGAAAGATCTTTTTACAACATTTTTGGATGAATTAGTAGGAACAGAGCGTATAAATGGGGGAAATAAACATGCCTAAAAATGAAGCAATTGAAAAAATATTAGTTATCGGTTCAGGACCAATCATCATTGGGCAGGCCGCTGAATTTGATTATTCTGGTACACAAGCATGTCATGCCCTTAAAGAAGAAGGATACACAGTTATTCTTGCCAATTCCAACCCAGCAACAATTATGACGGATGAAACTGTGGCAGATGAGATTTATATGGAACCATTAACAGTAGAGTTTTTAGCAAAAATCATTCGCAAAGAACGTCCTGATGCAGTACTACCAACACTTGGCGGCCAAACCGGACTGAATCTTGCTGTCGGTTTGGACGAAGCGGGGGTATTGGAGCAATATGACGTTCAATTACTCGGTTCATCTTTGGAAGCAATTCAAAAGGCAGAAGATCGTGAGAAATTTCGTGCATTGATGGAAGACCTAAATGAACCTGTTCCACCAAGTGAGATTGTAACTAATGAAGAATCTGCAGTAGCGTTTGTTGAACAAATCGGGTATCCTGTCATCGTCCGACCTGCTTTTACGTTAGGAGGAACTGGCGGTGGAATGTGTGATAACGAAAAAGAATTACGACATATTGTAAAAAACGGCCTATCCCTTTCCCCGGCAAATCAATGTTTGATTGAAAAAAGTATTGCAGGTTTTAAAGAAATAGAGTATGAAGTCGTTCGTGATAAAAATGATCAAGCGATTGTCGTTTGTAATATGGAAAATATTGATCCAGTCGGTGTTCATACAGGCGATTCCATTGTTGTAGCACCGTCAGCTACACTTTCCGATAGAGAATATCAATTGCTTCGAACTGTTTCATTAAAATTGATTCGTGCCCTTGAAATTGAAGGGGGATGTAATGTTCAATTAGCAATTCATCCGGAAAGCTTTGAATATTACATTATCGAAGTTAATCCGCGGGTAAGTAGATCTAGCGCACTGGCATCAAAAGCAACCGGCTATCCGATTGCAAAGGTAGCCGCAAAAATTGCAGTGGGACTCACATTGGATGAAATAGATAATCCAATGACAGAACATACTTCAGTTTGTTTCGAGCCGAGTCTTGATTATGTCGTTATTAAAATTCCGCGCTTCCCATTTGATAAATTCACAACTGGGGACAGACATCTTGGCACACAAATGAAAGCAACTGGGGAAATTATGGCAATCGGTCATAATATAGAAGAAGCGCTTTTAAAAGGAATTCGGTCTCTTGAAATTGGTAATGGAGATCTTTACTTACCATACTTAGAAAATGAAGCAGAATCGAACCTTTTAGAAAGAATCAAAAACCCGGATGACGAACGTATTTTTATTATAACGGAACTACTTAGACGTGGCGTGACAATGGAAACTATTCATGCATGGACGAAAATGGATTATCTATTCATCCAAAGAATTCAGCATATCATTGAATTAGAAAAAGTATTAAAAGAGGCTGGTTTAAGCAGACCTATTTTAGAAAAAGTGAAGAAATATGGCTTTTCAGATATTCAAATTGCTCGTGTATTAGGAAAATCCGAACTAGATGTATATAACTATCGTATGCAAGAAACATTGATGCCTGTTTATAAAAAGGTAGATACATGTGCGGGGCAGTTTGAATCAACAGCAAAATACTTTTATAGCACTTATGAAACGGAAAATGAATCCGTTCAGTCGGATAAAAAGAAAGTACTTGTGTTGGGATCAGGGCCAATCAGAATTGGTCAAGGTATTGAATTCGACTATGCAACGGTACACTCTGTTATGTCTATTCAAGAAATGGGTTATGAAGCCATTATTATGAATAACAACCCAGAAACAGTTTCAACGGACTTTTCTATCTCAGATAAATTATACTTTGAACCGATTACCTTAGAAGAAGTGATGCACGTTGTTCACCTTGAAAATCCGATAGGGGTTATCGTTCAATTTGGCGGACAAACTGCTATTAACTTGGCAGCAGGACTGGAAGCACGAGGTGTCAATATCCTTGGGACAAATCTAAAAGCGATTGATCGAGCAGAGGATAGACATAAGTTTGAAGAGCTATTAGAAGAACTTAATCTTACACGTCCTGCTGGAAAAACAGTGACCGATAAAAGCGAGGTCGTAGCAACAGCTCAAAATATAGGTTTTCCAGTACTTGTAAGACCATCATACGTTATTGGTGGCAGTCAAATGGAGCTTGTGTATGATAAAGAAGAACTAGAAAATTACTTAACTAAAATTGACACGATCAATCCTGATAAACCATTATTGATTGATGAATATGTGACAGGAATTGAAGTTGATGTTGATGCGGTAAGTGACGGTGAAACAACAATTGTTCCAGGCATCATGGAGCATATTGAACGGGCTGGCGTACACTCAGGAGATTCGATTGCTGTATATCCACCACAACGAATGAGTGAGGTGGTGAAGCAAAAATGTCTCGATGCAACCGATAAAATTGCCAAGGAATTGAACGTCATCGGTTTGATTAATATTCAGTTTATTATCCAAGGAGAAAATGTTTATGTCATTGAGGTAAACCCTCGTGCAAGTAGAACCATCCCTTTCTTAAGTAAAGTGACTGGTGTAACAATGGCAAATATTGCAACAAAATGCATTCTTGGTGAAAAACTTGCTGATAAAGGATATAAGACGGAAATATTACCAGATCAAGATCAAGTGTATGTAAAACTACCTGTCTTTTCTTTTGAGAAACTACGTAGCGTCGATACTTCTTTAGGACCTGAAATGAAATCGACTGGAGAAGCTATCGGTTATGACAAAACACTTGAAAAAGCTTTGTATAAAGGATTAACAGCTTCTGGGCTTAAAATTCCTTTCGAAGGTTCCGTATTGTTTACTGTTGCTGATAAAGATAAAGAAGAAGCATCACATATCGCTGCTCGTTTTGAACAACTTGGTTTTCAGATGTATGGAACGAAAGGTACTGCTCGCTACATGCAGAATAAAGGTTTAGAAATTCAGGCGGTTGGAAAAATTGGTGCAGAAGATGATGACTTGTTGTCTTTGATCAATGAGGGAAAAGTGCAGTTCGTTATTAATACACTTACTTCAGGTAAACAACCACGTTCAGATGGTTTTCGTATTAGAAGAGAGTCAGTAGAACATGGGATTATTAGTTTAACGAATCTTGATACTGCTGAAGCTATTTTAAATGTGATAGACTCAACGACATTTAGTGCAAGAGCAATGTCAACTAAAGGAGTCATTAGCCATGAATAAAGAATTAGTAGGCGTCATAAATAAAAATTATATCGCAAGAGAAACAGTAGAACTTGTTTTATATAGTGAGGAAATTGCAAAAACGGCAATCCCAGGACAGTTTTTGCATATACAGTTACCGAATCATACATTAAGAAGGCCGATTTCCATTGCTTCGGTAGATCTGGAAGAACATACTGTAACTATATTATTTAAAATAACTGGATCTGGCACTCAGCTGCTTGCTAGTTACGAACATGGTATGCAGTTGGATGTTATTGGCCCTGCCGGTTCAGGTTTTCCAATAGACGACTTAAAACAAGACGAACCAGTATTGTTAATAGGTGGAGGGATTGGTGTTCCACCTATTCATTTCCTTCTCGAGCAATTGAACGCTCGCGGTGTAGAAACAAAAACAATTCTCGGGTTTCAAACGGAAGCATATGTATTTTATGAAGAAGCATTTAGAAAAAAAGGGCAGACAACGATTGTAACGGATGATGGCAGCTATCAAAATAAAGGGTTTGTGACGGATTATATTGAAGCAGCAGGTAGTTTTCAGCGTTATTACGCCTGTGGTCCGATGCCGATGTTGAAGGCTCTAAAATCAACCATGACAGAAAAAGAAGGATATCTTTCTTTTGAAGAACGCATGGGTTGTGGAGTTGGTACATGCTTAGCTTGCGTTATTCCAACGAATGACGAAGCAGGTTATAAGAAAATATGCCAGGATGGTCCTGTATTTGCTGCAAATGAGGTGATTTTATAATGGACTTATCTGTATCTTTACCAGGATTAGAATTAAAAAATCCAATTATGCCTGCATCTGGTTGTTTCGGTTTTGGTAGGGAATATAGTCAATTTTATGATCTTGGAATACTCGGTGCAGTCATTATGAAAGCCGCTACAGGAGAAAAGCGGCTCGGTAATCCTACCCCACGTGTAGCGGAGACCGCTTCTGGAATGCTTAATGCTATCGGTTTGCAAAATCCAGGGGTTGAAAAAATTATCGAAACAGAAATTCCATTTTTAAATCAATACGACACATCCATTATTGCCAATGTAGCTGGCAGTAAAGTAGAAGAATATGAATTCGTTGCAGAAACGTTAAATCAAGCAAGTAGTTTATCTGCGATTGAGTTGAATATTTCTTGCCCAAATGTAAAAGAAGGCGGGATTCAATTTGGAATTGACCCTGATCTTGCTTACGAATTAACAAAAAGAGTAAAGAAGATTAGTAAGGTGCCTGTTTATGTAAAATTATCGCCAAATGTTACTGATATTGTTGGCATGGCCCAAGCTATTGAAACAGCCGGTGCAGATGGTTTAACAATGATTAATACGCTTACTGGGATGCGAATCGATTTATCTAGCAGGAAGCCAATCATTGCCAACAAAACAGGGGGACTATCCGGTAAAGCAATCAAACCGATTGCAATCAGGATGATTAATGAAGTGAAGCGCCATGTTGATTTACCGATTATCGGAATGGGTGGTATTGCTTCTGCGGAAGATGTATTGGAATTTTTGCTTGCAGGTGCTGATGCTGTTGCAATTGGTACAGAAAACTTTACAAACCCAATGATCTGCAAAGAAGTGATTGAGAAATTACCAGAAGTATTGCAGCATTATCGCTTTAGTTCGGTGAAAAATGTGCTTGAAGAGAGAGTTATTTGATGTAAAAAAGGAGTTTAGGATGATGCAACCATTATATATTGCATTGGATTTTCCAACTTGGGAGGAATCCAGAGTGTTTTTGGAGAAAAACGAGTTGGACAATGTTGGTGTCAAAGTAGGTATGGAGCTTTTCTATCGAGAAGGGGTCCAAGTAATAGAGCAATTGAAATTACGAAATCATCCTGTGTTTTTGGACTTAAAATTACATGATATACCAACCACTGTCATGAAGGCAATGCGAAATCTGGCTGCACTTGAAGTAGATATCGTGAATGTGCATGCGCTTGGTGGTAATAGGATGATTCAAAAAGCAAAAGAAGGACTACAATCATCATCTGACAGCAGACATGAAACCAAACTAATTGCTGTAACGATACTAACTTCGATGGATGAGTCGAGTATGCAAAAAGAATTAGGTCTCGAAGGTTCACTTACTGATCATGCGATTCATTTAGCAAAGGAATCTTGTGAAAGTGGTGCAGATGGGGTTGTCTGTTCTGTCCATGAAGCATTGGCTATAAAAGAAGTTTGTGGAGAACAATTTTCTACAGTAACACCAGGCATTCGACTAAAAGATAGCGCAAAAGATGACCAACATCGTATTGCAACCCCAGGATTTGCTAAGCAAAACGGCTCTGATTGTATTGTTGTTGGCCGAAGTATTACACAAGCTGAGAAGCCTTTAACAGCTTATCATCAAGTGATGAAGGAGTGGGAAAATGACTAATCAAACTGATATTGCAGAAGAATTACTACGGATTAAAGCTATTCAATTACGAACAAATGTAGATGAATTTTTTACATGGACATCTGGAATTAAATCGCCAATTTATTGTGATAATCGTCTTACTATGTCTTATCCGGTTGTACGAAAAAAAATTAAGCAGGCATTTATGAAAATGATAGAATCCCTTGACCAAAAGCCAGAGGTAATCGCTGGTTGTGCAACTGCAGGTATTCCACATGCAGCCTGGATTGCTGAAGAACTAGACCTGCCTATGGTATATGTACGATCATCCCCTAAGGGCCATGGGAAAGAAAACCAAATTGAAGGTATTGTTGCACCAGGTCAGAAAGTATTAGTGATTGAAGATTTAATATCTACAGGTGGTTCTTCTATTGAAATGTCACAAGTCCTTCGTGATGCAGAAGCGGATGTGATGGAAGTGTTTGCTATTTTTACGTATGGTTTACATAAAGCAAAAACAGCATTTACAGAAGCAGAATTGAACTATCAAACCATTACAGATTTTGATCAGTTATTAGAAATGTTACAACAAAAACAGGAAATTACGGAAGCGGAAACGGAACGATTATTATATTGGAGAAACCAGTTATAGAAAAGTGGTACACAGACATGTTGAAAAACATGTCTTTTTTTCGCTATATTATGAGTAGAAATAAATTTAAAAATATGACTCTATAATATATGTTGGGGTTCAAAAAATATTTTGAAAATAAAAACACACGCAATCTCCAATTTTTGTTACACTTGAATTAACCACAAAACAAGCGAAAGGAGTTGCGTGTAGATACATTCTAACATTTCTTACCCAGGTTTGAAAGACTTTATTATCACAGATTCATTTATGAAAGATGGTGTGTTCCACTTCTATATGGAGGTGGAAAGGAAGCCACATCACTGTCCATCCTGCAATACGTTAACGAATCAGATTCATGATTATCGTCTACAAAAAATCAAACATACTAATATATTTTCTAGGGAATCAATTTTATCTATCGCAAACGTCGTTATGTTTGCGGTTGTTGTAAGAAACGTTTTTATGAAAAAAATGAGCTTGTAGATCGTTCAACGACAGTCAAAAGATCTATTGCTCTTGAATTGATTCACGGAAAGAGCTTTAAAGATGTTGCAGATCGCTTCCATACATCTACAATCACTGTTATAAGACGGTTTGACACTATTAATGCTGACA
>DATGUH010000112.1:0-11627 GCA_035301445.1 Pseudogracilibacillus sp.
ATATTAAATTTTATAATACAAAGCGTGTGACACTAAAAATGGGCTTGAATATCCCAGCATAAGAAAAACCATGCATGACATCCATGCATGGCATAAAACACTTTATTTTTTTACCTGTCTACTTGACAGGGGGCAGTTCAAGAAAGGGTGCTTTTTCATGTCACGATATTATTAAACTTTTAATCTTTCTTAAACATACCTACCAATACCTTAACGAAACCACCAATGAACTTAGGAAGTCTAATCGTATAAAACTTCATTTTGCTCCTCCTCACCATGAAGACAATTACCGGGCGTTCTTCACCTGTTTATTATTCATTATATGCAGTAATAATTTAAAAAAGAACGTATTAAATAAATCTGGGTGAAAAGGATTTATACATTGAAATAACTATTCCTTGGTAGCCTCGTGTAAGATGTTAATTGCTTGTTTCCGATCTTCTTGATTGAAAACAGCGCTCCCCGCTACAAGTACATCTGCTCCAAGGTCTGTACAACTTTTTGCTGTATCTTTATTTACACCACCGTCAATTTCAATTTCAAATGAATAATTATTCGTTTTTCTTAACTCATCTAGATAACTAATCTTAGGGAGGACTTCCGGGATGAATTTTTGACCGCCGAAACCGGGATTCACAGTCATCAAAAGCACCATATCAAGATAGGGTAACACTTCTTTTACTGTTTCTGCCGGAGTTGCCGGATTAAGAACGACCCCCGGTTTAACACCATATTCTTTTATTAAATGAATAGTCCGATGTAAATGTCTGCATGTCTCCTGATGCACAGTAATAATATCAGCACCTGCTTTTGCAAAGTCTGCTATAAATCTATCCGGTTCTTCTATCATTAAATGAACATCAAGTGGCAAATTGGTGACTGGACGGATTGCTTCCACAATTAATGGCCCAATTGTAATATTTGGTACAAAATGACCGTCCATCACATCAACATGTATGTAATCAGCACCTCCTGCTTCGACATCGTCTATTTCTTTTCCTAAAGCTGCAAAATCTGCTGATAAAATAGAGGGTGCAATTTTTACCATATATTAATACCTCGGCTTTCTATTTAATATTTCTTCCAAGAAGGTAATATAATTTTTATAACGAAATTCAGCTATAAGTTCCTTATCTACTGCATCTTTCACCTTACAATTTGGTTCTTTATAATGGAGACAACCTCTAAACTTACATTGTTGCTTATATGTTTCGAATTCAATGAAACAACTTGAAAGTTCTTCCGGTTTCAAGTCTGGAAATTCTAGCGAGCTAAAACCTGGTGTATCTGCAACAAGACCCTTAGCCACAGAAAACAATTCAACATGTCTCGTTGTATGCTTTCCACGTCCAAGACTTGTAGAAATTTCTTTTGTTTGTAAATTAAGAGAAGGAGCTAAGTGATTTAAAAGGGTAGATTTTCCCGCTCCTGATTGGCCTGCTAGTACTGTTACCTCACTATCTAATTTATTTCTAATAATTGATATTGCTTCTCTTTTTGGTTGCATAAGAAACACACTGTACCCAATTGCTTCGTAATAAGCAGTGATATCTTTTATTTTTTTTAGTTCACTTTCATTAGCTAAGTCTATTTTTGTGATTAATAAAACTGGCTTCATTTGTTTATATTCCAATAAAGTAATGAACCGGTCGGTTAAAAATGAACTAAAATTTGGTTGCACGACTGAGCTAACAATCATGCCTTGGGTAACATTGGCAACAGGAGGTCTGACCAACTCATTTTTACGAGGTTTGACATGAGTAATATATCCCTCATCACTTGCTGTTACATCCAATTCAACAAAATCTCCAACTAGCGGTGATATCTTTTTATTTCTAAAAACGCCGCGGCTTTTACATGTATAGAGTTGATCTTCTGTCTCCACATAGTAAAAACCGCTCAACGCTTTTACAATTCTACCTTCCTGCATCAAGTCACCTTCCTTAATAAGAAACTGATTTATCCAAAATGGTTTCTCCGTCACGAACTACCTTATATTTTGCTTCTTTATCTGGTTCCACAACAAGTGTCAGTTCAAATTCTTCATCTTTTGTAATTGTCTCTTCATGAAACACATTAGAAATATCATTGTTTTTATCCTCGACATAAATTTGTACTTCTTGACCGTCTGACTCATCATTATTTTCTGATGCATCATTATTATTTGCATCATCTTTTTCATCATCTTTTTCATCCGGTTCATATGGAACTGTAAAGGAAACATTATGTGATTTAGGTGGCTGTTCCTTCTTACCAAGTGATTGAACAACTTCTACTTCAGTCCCTGCAACGACTTCTGTATTCGCCTCGGGTGATTGACTAATTATATTTCCTTTCTCAACAGAATCAGAATGCTCCTCACTTACATCTAATGTCAAACCATTTTCATTTGCATATTCCTTAGCTTCATCTAAGGATAATCCAGTAAGACGCATTAACGTAAATGTTTCTGGTCCACTGCTTACTTCAAAAATTACTTTTGTCTCAGCAGGAACCACTTCATCTCCTTCATTTGGCTCCGTTTGTGAAATAATATCTCCCTCCGGCTCATCCGAAGGTTTGGGATAATCTATAACGTCTTTATATCCTTCTTCTTCCAATAACCTTTTAGTTTGACCAAAATTTTCTCCTACATAATCTCCAAACTTTACTTTTTCTTTTCCTTCACTAACGAATACATTGACGGTTGATTTTTCTTTCACTGAACGATTTGCTTCCGGATCCGTTTTTATGACTAATCCTTCTTCCACCTCTTCAGAAGACATCATTTTCTTATTTACTTTTAATTGATTCTCTTCGAGTGTTTCTTTAGCATCATCATATTCTTCATTAACGACATCTGGCATATGAATCATTTTAGGTGTACTCAGCACAAAATAAATAATACCGCCCAAAATAATTAAAAAGAGGAGCATCAAAAAGATAAACCACTTTCGTTTATAAAATCGTTTCTTCTTTTTTGGCTTTTTTGAATCCTCATTTCCGTCATTAGGTTGAACCGGAGCATGCTTTGTTGTCTCATGCTCATTATGTACTAATGTTGCATCATCGTCAGTCCCGTTTAATTGCTCATCTGTAATGATAGGGATTGCCTTTGTTGATTCTCCTGCTTCCTCTGGCGGGCTATAGACCGCTTCATCGCGAACGCTTGGATCAAGTGCAATATCTAATGCAGTTTCCATATCAAAAACACTTTCATAACGATGAAATGGATCTTTTGCAGTTGCTTGTAAAACAATATTTTCTACACTTTGTGGAATCTCTGGGATAATGCTTCGAACAGACGGTGTATTATCCTGCAGATGTTTAAGTGCAATCGATATTGGAGATTGACCGGAGAATGGTAATTCAGCCGTCAATAACTCATAAAATAAAATGCCTAAAGAATAGATATCTGACTTTTTAGTAGCCGTTCCACCTCTTGCTTGCTCAGGTGAGAGGTAATGAACTGATCCAAGTATCGAATTTGTTTGTGTTAAAGATGTAGCACTTAGCGCTATCGCAATTCCAAAATCAGTAACTTTAACATTTCCATAGTGATCCATCAGGATATTTTGTGGCTTAATATCTCTATGTATTAAACCATTCATGTGCGCGTGAGCAATGGCATCTGTTAATTGCTTCATAATATCTATTGATTTTTCAACAGGTAGAGGACCATATTCTAAAATGTATTCTTTTAATGTTAAGCCATCTACATATTCCATCGCCATATATAAAATATCATTTTCTTCTCCGACATCATATATGTTTACGATATTTGGATGTGAAAGACTTGTTGCAGCTTGTGCTTCACGATCAAAACGTTCTATAAATTCAGGATCATTAGCAAATTCGGGTCGTAGTACCTTAATGGCTACATCACGATCTAAAATTGTATCACGTGCCAAATAAACATTCGCCATTCCTCCGCCACCGATGACCCGTTTGATCCGGTAACGTTCACTTAAAAGATATCCTTCTAGCATAGTGCATCACCCGATTGATCCGGATGTTCATAACGAACAACAGCAAGTGTTATATTATCTTCTCCGCCCCGTTCATTTGCAGCGTGCATCAATTCTTTGGACCATGTTTCGTTATCTTTTTCTGTTGAATATAATCGCTTGATTTCTTCATCACTAATTTTATTAATAAGTCCGTCAGAGCAGAGTAATAGTGTGTCCCCCTCCTGCCAGGTAAATGTATGGATGTCTGCCTCGACATTTTCTTCTGTACCTACAGCACGCAAGAGTACATTCTTTCTTGGATGTTCTTCTGCATCTCCTTCAGAAATTTGGCCAGTTTTGAGTAATTCATTCACTAAGGAGTGGTCCTCTGTCACTTGATTAATATTGCCATTTTTCATTAGATAGGCTCTGCTATCTCCAACATGACCAATTGCCAAATAATCTTCAGTGCAAATTGCTAATACGATAGTGGTCCCCATTCCCTCTAATGCAGCATCGTTTCGGGAATGATCAAAAATAATCTTATTCGCTTCATTAATTGCTTCTTTTATCCAATCGGCTGCATCTTCGGCTTGTAAGTTGTCGGGGATACTATTCCATTTATTTTCCAACGTGCGAACGGCAAGTGAACTCGCTACTTCACCAGCATTATGACCACCCATACCATCTGCTACTATTGCTAACACTTGATTAGGTGTATGATAAAATACACCACCCGCATCTTCATTAACAGGTCGGACCTGTCCTTGATCAGTCATAAAGTTCGTTTTCATATTTACCACCTCTTAGTGTTGAGCACTTTTTACAAGTCGAGTAATGAAAAAACCATCTGAATGAAGAGATTGTGGAAAAATTTGAACACCATACTCCGTTATATGTCCTATATCCATTCTTTTCACTTCCGTTAAAAAAGTGTCATCAACTACAAATTGCTTATTTTTATCCAAGAATGCTTTCACTTGCCATTCGTTTTCTTCTTTCTCTATAGTACATGTACTATATACTATTTTTCCACCTATTTTAACTAGGGGAGCTACATGTTTTAAAATATCATGTTGTACTTGTTTAAGTTGCACAATGTCTTTTTCTGATTTCTGATATTTAATATCTGGTTTTGATCGAATGACACCAAATCCAGAACAGGGTGCATCGATAAGAACTCGATCGAATGTTTCAGCTTTGTGTACTGACTGTAAGGAGCGTGCATCTTTTGCTTCAGTATGTATGTTTGTAATACCAAGTCGACTAGCACTCTTTTTAATCAAGTTTAGCTTATTTTGATGCAAATCATACGCGTAAATTTCACCTTTCCCTTGCATGACTTCCCCCAAAAAGGTCGTTTTACCTCCAGGTGCACTACAAGTATCCAACACAATCATTCCAGGTTCTGCTTCTACTGCTTTTGCTGCCAACATCGAGCTTGTATCTTGGACAGTAACTTCTCCTGACTCTAATAAATCTGTTTTAAGAATATTTCCTTCGTCTATCACCAAAGCTTCTTCCAACCAAGGGGATGAAGAAGCTATAATACCCAGTTCATTAAGCTGCTTAAGTAATGTCTCTCTATTTGTTTTCAGTTGATTCACTCGCACACTTAATAACTTTCTTTCTAAATTTTCCTTGCAGATTGCAGCAGTTGTTTCGATACCGTAGTAGGCAGACCATCTTTGAACAAGCCATAAAGGGTGGCTCGTTTCAATACTAATTCGCTCTATTGGATCTTTTATATTAGCTATATCTTTTAGTCCGTTACGATCAATATTACGCAGCACACCATTGACGAAAGAGGCAATTCCCTTATGCCCTTTCTTTTTTGCTATATTGACAGCTTCATGAATGATAGCGAAAGGAGGAATCTTATTTAAATAAGCAAATTGATAAACAGACATACGCAACAACATTTTAACCCAATGATCCATTTTCTTTTGCTTTTTAATATAATCTTTTAAATAATAATCAAGCGTCATTTTCCGTTCTATCGTACCATAAACCAATTCAGTCAATAGTGCTTCATCACGAGCCTTTATTTGCTGTTTTTCGATAGCATTATTGATTAACAGGTGACTAAAGCCGCCTTGCTTATCAATACGCACTAGTAAGTCTAGCGCTGTTTCTCTCACTGTTTTAGCTTTCAAAAAATCACTCCATTATTTGACCAATCTGAAAAACATTTGGGTTCCCTTTAAGAAAGTCCTTCATTTGCAAACGTTTTTTTCCAGCAGGTTGAATCATTGTAAGATTAATACCATGTGAATCCCCACATGCGACAGTTATGTGATGTTGATTGTCATCAATAGCAACAATTTCGCCAGGTTTTGCTTTCGAAAAAGTGTGCTCATTCCTTTCTCCCCACCAAATCTTCATTCTCTCGCCTTCAAATAAAGTATAGGCAACAGGCCATGGATGTAAACCGCGAATATGATTGTAAATAGCGTAATGATCTAAATGCCAATCAATCTTTTCTTGTTCTCTTGTAATATTTGGTGCAAAGGTTGCTTTCGCTTCATCCTGTTTTGTTCGATTATTTTGCTGTTCAAAAATAGATGGCAATGTTGTTTCTAATAAATTAGCGCCAACTCTAGAGAGTTTATCATGTAATGTACCTACATGATCATCCGCCTCAATTGTAACAGCTTCTTGGCTAATAATATCCCCCGCATCTAACTTTTTCGCCATATACATGATAGTAATTCCAGTCTCTTTTTTTCCTTCTAATATCGCATAATGAATGGGAGCGCCACCTCTAAGCTCCGGCAATAATGAGGCATGTACATTAATACATCCGAACTTTGGATATTGAAGTAGTTTTTCTGGCAACAACTGACCATAAGCAGCTGTAATTATAATATCTGCCTCAATCGCCAAAATTTCATCAAGTTCATCGCTCAACTTTTCTGGTTGATATACTGGAATTTCGTATGCTTGCGCTGCTTGTTTTACCGGTGATGCAGCTAATTGTCTTTTTCTCCCTTTAGGTCGGTCAGGTTGTGTGACAACTGCAACAACTTGGTGTTCACTTTTTATAAGTCTCTCTAAAATGGGTACTGAAAAATCAGGAGTTCCCATAAAAATAATACGTGTCAAATATATCTTCCTTTCTACATCAGTTGATATGGATTAAAATCAACAATTATCTGTAAACCTTGTCGCATTTCCTTTTGAAATTGATCTATTTCATTTGCAATAATGCGTTGTAAATGAGGGTGATAGCGATATTTTAGAATTAATTGGTAACGATAGCGATTTTTCACTCTTGTTATCGGTGATGGTACAGGGCCAAGAATCATCGTTCCTTGTTCCAAATGTTTCATAAGTCCTTGATGTATTTGTTGTGCTGTACGAATGACTGTTTGTTCATTTTCATCTGAGATTGTCAACAACACAAGAAAAACATAAGGAGGATATAAAAAAGTATGCCGCATACTCATTTCATGCTGATAAAAGGAAGTAAAATCATACTTACTTGCTAGCTGTATACTATAATGTTCTGGTGTATAAGTTTGGATGATAACATTTCCAGGCAATTCGTGTCTACCAGCCCGACCGCTTACTTGGGTTAAGAGTTGAAATGTTTTTTCACTTGATCGAAAATCTGGCAAGTGAAGCATAGAATCGGCTGCCAATACACCGACAAGTGTAACATTTTCAAAATCCAGGCCTTTTGCAATCATTTGTGTACCTAATAAAATATCCGCTTCCTGATTTTGAAATTGGCTTAGTAATTTTTCATGAGCACCTTTTCTGGAAGTTGTATCAACATCCATTCGAATAATACGAGCTTCAGGAATCAGGCTTGTCAATGATTCTTCCACACGCTCCGTACCTGTTCCAAAAAAACGGATAAGATTGCTATCACATTTTGGGCAAACTTTTGGAATTGGCTGTTCATGCGAGCAATAGTGACATTTGAGCATCTGATTACGCTTATGATAAGTTAAAGAAATATCACAATTTGGACATTCCTCTACATGCCCGCAATCTCTACATAATGCAAAAGTGGAGTATCCTCTGCGGTTGAGTAGTAAAACAATTTGTTCTCCTCTTTCCATGCAATCCTTAATGTCATCTATCAACTGTATGGAAAACATGGATCGATTTCCACCGTGTAATTCTTCCCGCATATCAACAACGGATACCTCTGGAAGTGCTTTATCATTGGTTCGTTTACTTAATGTCAGTAACTGATATACCCCTTTTTTAGCTCTAGCAAAAGATTCAAGTGTCGGGGTGGCACTACCTAAAATAACAGGACAATGATTATATTGAGCTCGCTTTATCGCTACATCTCTTGCATGGTAGCGTGGACTTTCCTCTTGTTTATAAGTAGTTTCATGTTCTTCATCAATAATAATAATGCCTAAATTTTCAAACGGGGCAAATATAGCCGACCTAGCTCCGACTACAACAGACACTTCTTTACGTAGCACTTTACGCCATTCATCGTACTTTTCTCCAATGGATAAAGCACTGTGCAAAACAGCAACTTCACTACCAAATCGGCCTTTGAATCTTTCCACCATCATTGGCGTCAAGGATATTTCTGGAACAAGGACAATTGCTTCTTTCCCTTGTTGGATTACTTGTTCAATTGCTTGTAAGTAAATTTCTGTTTTCCCACTTCCTGTTACACCATGGAGCAAAAATGTCTCGGATTCATCTTTTTGAAGTGCTTCTTGAATAGGTTGCATTGCCATTTTTTGTTCATTCGTAAGAGAAAGCTTTTCAGTTTTAACAAATTTTCTTTCATATGGGTCACGATACACTTCTACTTGTTCTGGGGAAAAGGAGAATTTTTCATATAATGTTTTCAACGTTCCTTTGGTTGTTTTAAGTTCTTTTAACAACAACCGCTCTTCTACAGGCCCATCATGCTCAATAAAAAAATCAATAATAGCTGCTTGTTTATGGGCATGTGAAGATAAAGCTTTCTTTGCTTCTTGAAGTTCTTCTAAAGATGGTGGAATGACATAAGTTTTATATTTCTTTTTTGCTTGGTTTTTAACGATATACTGTATTTCCAAATCCATTGACTCTAAGTGTTTTTTCAGTAAGCTCATCTGTTTTCTGCTTTGATCAATCTCATCAAATTTGATACGAGAACGTTGTTGAAATAATGTTTCCAATTCAGGTGGTAATATATCATCTGTAAGTTTCACAATTTCTTTTTCATATTTTGCTTTTAGAACTTGTGGAAGCATGGCGTGATAGGTGGCGATATAAAGAGAAAGTAATTCATCAGCCAACCATTTCCCAAGAATCAACAATTCTTTCGTAAGAACTGGTGTTAAATCAAGTACATCTATAATCTCCTTCAATTTCCCAAATGATGATTCAGAAGTCCTTTTTATAACAAATCCGGTAATCTTTCTTGGTCCAAAAGGAATGATTACGCGCATTCCAGGTTGAACGATTGATTGTAAATGTGTGGGAATTTGATAGTCGAATGTTTGATTAATAGTTGATGCTGGTACATCGACAATGACTTTTGCAATGTTCACTGCTTGTCACCCTTCATGTCCTGTACAATTAATTTTAATATATTTGTTGCCAATTCATCTTTCGATTGCAATGGTAACTCATGCTTTTCTCCTTTAGGATTCAAATATGTGGCTATATTTGTATCCCCTTCAAAACCTGCCCCACTTGTCTTCACGTTATTGATAATAATAGCGTCAAGGTTTTTTTGTTTTAATTTTTCTTCGCCATATGCTAGTATATCTCTCGTTTCTGCAGCAAACCCGACAAGGAATTGATCTTTTTTCTGTTCTCCCAATGATTGTAAAATGTCTTTAGTTCGTTCCATTTCCAGATTTAATTCTCCTGGTTGCTTTTTCATTTTATCCGTGTGAACTTTTTTTGGTCGATAGTCACTTACAGCAGCAGCCTTGATTACAATATCTATTTTGTCATAATGTTCGAAAACCGCTTTATACATTTCCTCTGCAGTTGTTACATCGATTCTGTTTATTTGCTTATGATGTGTTTCTAGTTGCACTGGCCCAGCAACTAAAACAACATTCGCACCCATATTTGCCGCTTGTTCAGCCAATGCAAATCCCATTTTCCCTGAACTTCGATTTGATAAGAAACGAACAGGATCAATCGTTTCTCTTGTAGGACCTGCTGTGATTAATACTTTCTTTCCTTCCAGTGATTTGGATCCAGCAAGATGTTTTTTGATTGTTTTAATAATACTGATTGGTTCTTCAAGTCGGCCTTTCCCAACATAACCACAGGCTAAATATCCTGCTCCAGGTTCAATGAAGTGATAACCAATACTATCTAAAGTTTTCATATTTTCAATGACAGCAGGATGATCATACATATGAACGTTCATAGCAGGTGCAATATATACAGATGCACGTGTTGCCATTAAAATAGTGGAGAGCATATCATCAGCAATACCATTGGCAACTTTTCCTAAAAAATTTGCCGTAGCAGGTGCTAAAATAAGAATATCTGCCCAATCTGCCAAATCAATATGAGCTATACGTTGAGGATCTTTTTCATCAAAAGTGTCAATATGGACATCGTTTCGTGAAAGAGCTTGAAAAGTGAGTGGGGTAACAAACTTGGTAGCATTTTCTGTCATGACGACTTTTACATCGGCTCCCTGCTGTACTAATTTACTAGTAAGATCAACTGCTTTGTAAACGGCAATACCACCTGTTACTCCTAGTAATATACGTTTTTCTTTTAGCATCGTTACACTCCTTTCAGTCGTTTACTTGATGTTTACCCTATTATTATGAACATGGAAATTATTTTCGTGTATAGATAAAAACCCTTGCGTTGAATGCAAGGGCTAATCATCACTCTGCCTCTTTGACAAATAATTTGCCTTCATTTATTTCTTCTAAAGCCACGCCGACACTTGTATGTGAATAAGGTTCTTCCAGTTGTACTGGTCCCTCATTATCTAAATCGCGTGCTCGTTTTGCAGAGATGGTTACAATTGTGTACTTCGATTTAATTTTTTTCTGTAAATTATCAATTGATGGTTCAAGCATGTGTCATTCCTCCAAAATTTGTTTATATTGTTTTTCGATTCTTTCCCGCTTGCAATGTTCACTTTGGACAATAGCCTTAATTTTGTCTACAGCGAGTTCAACATCATCATTCATAACGACATAATCGTATTCACTCATCATTTTTATTTCTTTTTTCGCTTGCTGAAGACGACTCGTAAGTAGTTCTTGTGTCTCTGTTCCTCGTCCAGAAATTCTGTTTTTCAATTCTTGAAGACTTGGCGGACAAAGAAAAATGAAAACGCCTTGCGGATAATTTTGTTTAACTTGCATAGCTCCCTGTACTTCAATCTCTAAAAAGACATCATGACCTCGTTCTAACTGCTCCATTACATAGTCTTTAGGTGTGCCGTAGTAATTATTTACATATTTTGCGTATTCTAAAAGTTTTCCTGCAGCTATCATCTCTTCGAAGGCATCTACAGTTTTGAAAAAGTAGTCTACACCGTCTTCCTCACCTAAACGCTGATTTCTTGTTGTCATTGAAATGGAGTACTTCAAATTGTTTTCTTGCTCGAATAATCTTTCTCTAACGGTTCCTTTACCGACACCTGAGGGGCCGGATAATATATATAAAATGCCTTTTTCCCGCAACAGTGCTGCTCCCTTCTACTTATTCGTCTGATACTTCATCTTGATTTGTTACACG
>DATGUH010000113.1:0-8033 GCA_035301445.1 Pseudogracilibacillus sp.
TATCAGATTACAGAAGAGGGATTGAGTGTATTGGAGCGTGAGAGAAGCAGACTCCAACATATTTTATCTTTATATGAAGGGGATGATATAGGTGAAGAAATATAAATTCTTTTTTGATATTGAAAAATTAGAAGATTGGCTTAATACTCAATTGCAAAAGGGTTATCGTTGCACGAATGCTAATTTTATGGGATCTTTTTCTTTTGAAGAAGTGTCTGAGGATTACATTATAAGACTTGATTATCAGGAATGGATGAGTAAAGAAAAATTCGTTGAATATAAATTAATACATGAAGATTTTGGTTGGGAGCATTTGAAGGGTTCTCGTTTTGGAAGTATTCAATGTTGGCAAAAAAAATCAGGGTACCAGAACGAAATATTTTCAGATAGGCAATCGAAAGCGCAATATTACAAACGGTTAATGACCTATAGTTTACCATTTGCACTACTGTTTTTAATAATTGGTATCGATATTTTGGTGAAAGGTAATGTTTATATGACAGAAGGGTTATGGGACATGAATGGTTCACTGTTTTGGAAGGCGCTTGTGTTTGAAACACCGTTTGCCTTGCTTAGATTATTACCGACTATTTTTTTCATTGGAATGGGGATTGTTTTCTTCAAAGCTTATCGTCAATATAATTTTTTTAATCAGAAATAATATGGAAGGACTTTGATATGAATTTTTTAAAAAATTTTACACTTTTGATGATAATGCTGACTATTTTAGTTGCTTGTGGGAAAACGGTGGAGGACGCAGATAAATATACTTCCTCCATAGAAAATATCGCAATTCCGGATGATGTTTCTATTGTTGGATTAGGAGAAGCTACACATGGAAATGTGGAATTTCAGGATTTGAGAAAAGATGTATTTCAAGTGTTAGTAGAAAAAGAGGATATACGTGCTTTTGTGATAGAGGGTGATTTTGGCGGAGCGCAAGTCGTCGATTCCTATATAGCAGGTGATGGTGGAACTGCTGAAGAAGCGATTAATGCATTGGATTTTGATATTTATAAGACAGAACAGATGCTTAATTTAGTAGAATGGATGCATGATTACAATGAATCAGTAGATATAGGTGAAAAAGTGAGATTCTATGGTAATGACATGCAACGGTACGATGAAAGTAAAGCTAGCTTATTAGCATACTTTGAATTGGTAGATCATGAAGCAGCACAAAACTATGAAGAAAAGTTAAAAGCAGCAACAAACGATAATCTCTATGATTTAACAGAAGCTGAATTAAAAAATATAGACGAAAGTATCGTTGATATTAAAGATGATCTGGAAAAAAACGCAGACAAATATATAGAGACATTATCAGAGAGTATGTATGAAACTGCTTTACAACATGCGAATGTTTTAGGTCAACGGGTTGATTTATCATTGCATGAGGATGAATATGCCAATAAAAGAGATCAATATTTGGCAGAAAATTTAGAATGGATAAAGGATTTTGTAGAACCACAGGGGCATGATAAAGTATTTGTAACCGGACATAACGGTCATATTGAGAAAACCTCTGCCGCGTTTGGTTATAAATCGATGGGAGATTATTTAGACGAAACTTTTGGAGATAGTTATTTTGCGATAGGTACAGAATCCGCTCGTAATACGTTTTTAGCGGATAATGGAGACGGAGAACGAGAAACATTTACAGTGAAAAATAACAGTCCACTAACGAAGGCGTTCGGAAATGTAGAAGCAGATAGTTTTTATGTAGATTTTGAGCAAGCTGAGATGAACGATGATTTAGATGATATCATTTCATCTAAGCAGAAAATGACGAATATCGGAGATGATTTTCGTTCATGGTACAAAATTTCAAAGTTTTTCTATACGAATAAAATGGTGCCAAATGAAGCATATGATGGACTTATTATTGTTGATGAGGCTACACCTACAGAAAATATAAAAAAGTAGAATATTCATGAAAAGAATTGGAGTCGGGATGATGGCAGATATAAAAATATTGTATGAAGACAATCATTTATTAATCGTAGAAAAACCAGTAAATATACCGGTGCAAGCGGATAGTTCAGGGGATAAGGATTTTTTAACAATGTTAAAAGAAGACATAAAAATGAGATATAATAAACCGGGCAATGTTTATTTAGCATTAGTGCATCGATTGGACCGGCCGGTTGGTGGGGTGATGTTGTTTGCAAAAACCTCCAAAGCAGCATCTAGAATCTCAAATGAAATACGAAAGCAGGCGATGGAGCGAAAGTATTTAGCTGTAGTAGAGGGCACGCCTAAAAAGAAAAGTGGAGAACTCAATCATTTTTTATACAAAGACAAAGAAAAAAATATCGTTCATGCAGTAGGAAAAAATCATCCTCAAGCAAAACGAGCTATATTACACTATGAAGTGGTTGCAACATCGAAAGGTTTTTCGCTTTTGTCTGTAGAACTATACACCGGCAGACCTCATCAAATTCGTGTTCAGTTAGCCGAAAATGGTACACCGTTGTATGGAGATCAAAAATATGGCAGTAAAAATAACCAACCAGGTATGCAAATTGCGCTGTGGGCACATCAACTAACGGTTAAGCATCCTACAAAAGATGAACAAGTTCATGTCGTTTCTGAACCGCCATATGTTTATCCGTGGAAACCATTATTAGAAGCATGATGGCGTTTGAAGTTACACAGCGTTTTATATTTTCATTCTCCTGATAATTTGTCTATAGTAGTCATATTTTGTCATAAGGAAGTTATCAAATAAATTGCCAATTCATGATATAATACAAAAAAGACCCATTGGAGGGGATAGCGGTGACACAAAAAGATTTGGAAACGGTTGTAACCCCATCATTATTATTGGATTTAGATCAGCTAGAGAAAAATATCCAGGATATCATGGAAGTGGCTAATAGCTATGGCGTACACTACCGGCCGCATGTTAAGACGCATAAAAGTGTGGAAATTGCGAGGAGACAAATAAAAGCCGGAGCTATCGGTTTAACTGTCGCAAAAGTAGGCGAGGCAGAGGTCATGGCAGATGCAGGTGTGAAAGATATTTTGATTGCTTTTCCAATTTCAGATACGCAGCATTTAGAGCGTATACAGGCATTACGTGGGAAAACAAAAATTACATTAATGATTGATTCTGTGGAGCAGGCAGATAAAGTAGGGGAGTTTTTTGACAAAGAAAATCCACTACCCGTATGGATAAAGGTGAACTCAGGTTTAAATCGTTGTGGCGTTGAACCGAATGAAGGAGTGCTAGAATTAGCAAAACATATCCAAGCATGGGCTTCTTTAAAGTTGGAGGGTATCTTCACCCATGCTGGTCAAACTTATGGGGCAAAATCAAAGGCTGAAATAGAAAAAATTGCAGCAGAAGAAGTACGGATTATTAAAGACAGTGCTGCATTATGTGAGTCTCAAGGAATTTCTATTGAACATCGTAGTGTTGGTTCGACTCCCGCATTCAAGTTATATCCGAATATGGACGGGATTACGGAAATACGACCAGGTAATGCGGTATTTTATGATATGGTTCAAGTAGGTTTAGGTGTAGCAGAGAAAGAACAATGTGCTTTAACAGTCCTATCTTCTGTTGCTTCAATACAAACAGGAAGAATTGTATTGGATGCAGGAAGTAAAGCATTAGCACTCGATAAAGGTGCACATGGTAATGATGTGGTAAAAGGGCATGGGCACATTAGAGAGCATGAAGATTTAGTTATTGAGAGCCTATCTGAAGAGCATGGAGTGATTCCGACAGAACGAACAGGGGGAGTAACATTCGGCGAAAAATTAACCATTATTCCTAACCATGCTTGTCCAGTTGTGAATCTATTTGATTATTATACAGTTCACAAAGACGGTAAAGTGATAGATTATTGGAGTGTATCTGCACGGGGCAAAAATAGCTAATAGAAGTTGTTTCATTTTTCTATTTCGATAGCACCCAAGATAACATTTCAGCCTCCGTTTTCGATAAATTACGAACATTGGAGGCTGATACTTTTCATTCCACTATGAAATCTTTTAGATGGAATTTATGGATGGCGATGGATGGCGTTACATTAATTTGATAAAGGCTGTTTATCTTCCAACTGTTTCATGAATCGAACGGAAAAAGGTTCTAAAAAATCATCCCGGTTAAACGCTGGTATTTCCCTATAAACCTTTTGTTTAAAACTAAGAATTCGATCTACAGCACGATGAATATTCTCTTCAGGAATCTCACCATTTCGCACTGCCTGATAAACACTTTCCATGAGCTGTAGTTGTGTTTTGTATGGACTTCTTGGTAAAATCATATCGGAACCATTTTTGATTGCATTTATAATGTTATTGTTTATAGTTTCATTTGTAGGTTCATAGATAATCAGGCCATCAAAATGTACAGCTTCTCGTAAAAAGGGAACTGCCTCATCAATATTAGAGGTCATAACAGCTTCCAGCCCATGCTCGATTGCATATAAATATGGATGTACATTTGATTTATACAGCGGTTTCTCAGTTGGAATATGTTCGTTGTTATTCAGGAAATCTGTTGCTACTGGGAGGATATTATTTTTATGCAATCCTTCCATGGTTGCACGACCGTGGTAAGCTATTTGTTGAATATCCTCGGAAAAGCTATCCGTTGAATCTGGATGGAGTCCAGGTCCAAGATGCATGTTAACCCCTAATGCATGCCATTCTTTTCCGTTTATTGCAGCGGCTTGTTTTGTATATAAACGATTATTAACATCTCCAAGTAATTGCTGCGACGGAACATTCGTCATACCTTTTAAAGCATTTTCTGCTTGGACTGCAACAAATAACGGTAGCTGTTTACCACTGTAGCTCTGTAGATCACTTACTAAAGAATATATTTGTTTCGGATGAATCAGATTGTTCTGTGTAAGTAAAACGCCACCGGGATGAAATTGTGTTAATAGATTAATAGTTTCCCCGTTGATCTGGCTGTCCTCAATGGTGGTAATAAATAATTGACCGATTTTTTGCCGTAAATTCAATTGTTGAATTGTCATATGAACATGCCCCTTTAAAATGTAGTGTCATACAGTATCTAGACATTATATGGTTTATTGTTATAATATCGTATAGGTGAAGGATTAGCAACACCAAAACGTTGCTGTTTAAATAGAATAAGAATTTAATAAAATGAAGGTGAATCTATGCAAGTATTAGGAATTGATATCGGTGGAACGACAATAAAAACAGGATTATTCAATGAACATGGAGAATGTTTTTTACATAAAGAAATTCCAACACAAGGCGATGCCGATGAAACAGTGTTGGAATACTTAATCAAAGAAATTGAAAAATTATTACCTTTTGATGCGATTGGAATCTCTGTTGCTGGAATGATTGACGCGGAAGCAGGAGTGATTGTGGAAGGATCTGTCAATATTCCAGGAATGGATGGGATTGCAATTAAAGACGTTTTAGAAAAGCGGTTCAAAGTGCCTGTGGAGATTCAAAATGATGTCAACGCGGCAGCGCTTGGCGAAAATGCATTTGGTGTAGGAAAAGGGCATGGTGATTTCCTTTTCCTTGCTTATGGTACAGGTATTGGTGGTGCCATTATTCATCAGTCTCATCTTTTTAGTGGGCAAGGTTCTTTTGCAGGGGAATTTGGACATATGATTACGCATGGCAATGGACGGAAATGTAATTGTGGGATGAATGGGTGTTATGAACGTTATGCCTCCACTGCTGCCTTGATAAGAGAAGCAGAGAAAATAGATTCTGCATACAGTAATGGTAGGCTACTTTTTGAACAGTTTCATGCTGGGAATGAGCAAGTAAAAGCAGTAATTTCAGATTGGGTAGATGAAATAGCAATTGGGCTTGCTTCATTGATTCATTGCTTCAATCCATCGACGATTATTGTTGGAGGAGGCATTATGGAGCAAGATGTACTTATTCATATGATTCAAGAACGAATAGATGATATGATTTTTAACAGTTTTAAGGAAGTATCTATTTTAAAAGCATCACTAGGTAATAAAGCTGGTATGCTAGGAGCTATTTCATTACATACTCCATAAAATGTCTGTAAATATTATGATAATATATAGTCACGTTTAAAATAGGAGGAAACATAAATGAATATTATTAAAGTCGAAAATAATGAGGCGTTGTCAGAAAAGGCAGCAGATATGATTGAAGAAACATTGCATACAAAAGAAAATCCAGTTTTAGGTTTAGCGACAGGTTCTACACCTGAACGTTTATATGAAATTTTGCAGAAAAGATGTCAGGATGGAAAAGTCTCTTTCCAACATGCAACGACTTTTAATTTAGATGAATATATCGGATTGTCTGAAGATGATCCCAACAGTTATCGACAATTCATGAATGAAAAATTATTTAATGGCATCGATATTCAAAAAGAAAATACTCATATTCCAAATGGCGTGGCAGAGGATCCAAACAAAGAGGCTATAGACTATGAGGAGAAACTTGCGGATGCTGGTAAAATTGATCTTCAAATTTTAGGAATTGGTTTGAATGGGCATATTGGATTTAATGAGCCAGGGTCAGATGTGAAATCACGCACGCAAGTTGTTGATTTGGCCAAAACAACAATTGAAGCAAATGCACGTTTTTTTAATAGTATGGATGATGTACCTACAGAGGCAATCACAATGGGCATCGGAACGATTATGGAAGCGAGAAAAATCATCTTGCTTGTACAAGGGGAGAAAAAAGCGGAAATTTTGAGTAAAGTATTGCATGGAGATGTAACGAGTGATGTACCAGCTTCCTTTTTACAAATGCATAAAGATGTGACGATTATTACGGATATTGATGCTTAAGTTTTAGAAATCTGTCTATACAAAATGAAAACCTCGAATGTATTATAGTTAAATTTCACATTCGAGGTTTTTTCTGTTACTTACTGAGCTACTGTTTCTACTTTGATTCCTTTAATACGTTCTTCACTCTCTGGATCAAAGAAATGACAATTAGCCATATCAAATTGAAGTTCCATCTTAGACCCTGTCTCGATTCCAGTTCTGGCTTCAATTCGAGCAACGATATCTTGATTATTTACTTTTCCATAGACTATTGTTTCTGACCCCATCAACTCTGCAACATCAACAGTGATTGGAATGTTGTGTCCATTACTCCAGTCTGTGTCATTGGCATCATAAATGTCTTCTGGACGAATACCTAATATGATCTTTTTATTGTTATACCCTTTTTCTTTCAATATATTTTGTCTATCTTCCGGTATCGTTACTGTAACATCACCGATATGCAGTTGGTCGTCTTTTACTTCACCTACTAAAAAGTTCATAGCTGGAGAACCAATAAAGCCACCAACGAAAACATTTTCCGGGTTATCATAAATTTCTTTCGGTGTTCCTACTTGTTGAATGATTCCGCTTTCCATAACGACTAATCGTGTTGCCATAGTCATTGCTTCTGTCTGGTCGTGCGTTACATAAATTGTCGTTGTTTGTAGACGATTATGTAGTTTCTGAATTTCTGCACGCATTTGTACACGTAATTTCGCGTCCAAGTTAGATAAAGGCTCATCCATTAGGAAAACCTTAGGATTACGTACAATGGCACGTCCAAGTGCGACACGCTGACGCTGACCACCTGACAGTGCTTTTGGCTTTCTGTCGAGAAGTTCTTCAAGTCCGAGAATTTTCGCGGCATTATCTACACGCTCTTTAATTTCCGGCTTTTTAAACTTACGCAATTTTAATCCAAAAGCCATATTATCATATACGTTCATATGCGGATAAAGTGCATAGTTTTGGAAAACCATAGCAATATCGCGATCTTTCGGTGCGACATCATTCATTAAGTTCTCGTCGATATGTAACTCCCCTTCTGAAATTTCTTCCAGTCCGGCAATCATTCTTAGTGTTGTTGACTTTCCACAACCAGATGGACCAACGAATACAATAAACTCCTTATCTTTGATATGTAAGTTGAAGTCCTGTACGGCGACAACATCTTTTCCGTAAATTTTCTTAATGTCGTTCATTTGTAGCTCAGCCATGTTTCTACCTCCAAATATTTAATATGAATACGTTTACACT
>DATGUH010000114.1:0-25738 GCA_035301445.1 Pseudogracilibacillus sp.
TGGCTCTTTGTCAAATAGTGTTGGTGACCCTATTAAAGTCATTTAATATTTAATTGTGTTGAGCCAATAAAATCCAATAAGAATAGCGTGAATATGTCACTTCGGAAATGTACTCCGCTTTCCGCGTGAGGCTGCTAAGCCAAGCTCAGGCTTTGCCTTCACTTGTCTTATCTAGGCCTTTCCTCACGCAGGAGTCTACGTACATTTCCTACGTTTCATATGGCTGTTTACATGTTGGTTTCCTCCTCCTTTGTAGCTTATGCTGCAAGGGAGGAGGATTTTTTATTTTGTATGATTGATTTTAATTTAAAGTGCAAAATAATTCTATTTTTGAAGTGGTGAAAGTTTCGATAACATAGGCAACACGATTCAATACCTTTATCTTGTTATTAATTCCTTCAATACGACCGTTATTGTATGGATATATTAAGCTATGCATGATATACGGTAAATGTTTTTTTAATGTCTTAATGCTTGTCTTCATGTAGAATCAATAAAACTCCTACAACATCACATGTCGTAGGAGTTATTATCAAACTTAATGTTCGTCATTTATGCTTGTTTCATACGCTCGCGAAGTACAAGCTGCAAAATACCGCCGTTTCGATAGTAATCCATTTCAACATCACTGTCGAAACGAGCAACTGCATTAAACTTCGTCTCTTTACCATCAGCATTTACAGCTGTTACAGGAACAACAGTATTAGGCATTACGGATTCGTCAATCTCAACACTAATTGCTTCTGTACCATCAAGTCCAAGTTTTTCGGCACTTTGTCCTTTTTCAAATACAAGTGGTAGTACCCCCATCATAACGAGGTTTGAACGGTGGATACGTTCGTAACTCTCAGCAATAACGGCTCTTACACCTAAGAGATCTGAACCTTTTGCTGCCCAATCACGAGAAGATCCCATACCGTAGTCTTTACCGCCAAGTACTACTAGGCCTGTATCATTTTCTTTATATTTCATTGCTGCATCGTAAATTGGCATGATTTCGCCAGTTGGCCAGTAAGTTGTATAGCCACCTTCTGTTCCTGGTGCAATCTTATTCCGGATACGAATATTAGCAAATGTTCCACGCATCATTACTTCGTGGTTACCACGTCTTGAACCATAAGAGTTAAAGTTACGTGGTGTAACACCTTTTTCTTGTAAATATTGTCCTGCAGGCATATCCATAGCGATTGCTCCAGCAGGTGAAATATGGTCTGTTGTTACGGAATCACCAAAATAGCCTAGAACTCTTAAGTTATTTAGTGGTTTAATAGTATCTGGCTCTTTGGACAATCCTTCAAAGAATGGTGGATTCTGAATATATGTTGAATCCTCTGACCATTCATATAGTGGTTCATCAGTTGTTTCAATTTGATTCCATTTTTCATTAGATGCAAATAAATCATCATACTCTGAACGGAAAATATCTGGGTTTACAACTGATTGCACTGCTTCTCTTATGGAAGCCATTGATGGCCAAATGTCTTTCAAGTATACATCATTTCCATCCTTGTCTTTACCAATTGGATCATTTTGTAAATCTGTATCCACAGTACCTGCTAGCGCATAAGCTACAACTAGCGGTGGAGAAGCTAAGTAATTCGCCTTTGTTAATGGGTGAATTCTTCCTTCAAAGTTACGGTTACCAGATAACACTGAAGAAACTGTCAAATCACTGTCTATAATAGCTTTTTCAATTTCCTCACGTAGTGGACCAGAGTTACCGATACAAGTAGTACATCCATAACCAACTAAGTTAAATCCTAAATCATCCAAATATTTTGATAGTCCGGAATCATCAAGATAACGCGTAACTACTGTAGAACCAGGTGCAAGTGACGTTTTGACATAAGCTGGTACTTCTAGACCTTTTTCAACAGCATTTTTCGCAAGCAATCCAGCTCCAAGCATGACATATGGATTAGATGTATTCGTACAAGATGTAATAGCTGCAATTGCTACTGCACCTGTCTTCATTTCAGAAGTTTCTCCGTTTGGATGTTTCACTTCTGCAGTTTTTTCAAATTCTGATTTATCAAGGCCAAATCCTTGGTTTCCTTCAGGAGCAGTTATAGCCTTATGAAATTCTTTCTGCATATCAGTTAATGCAATCCGGTCTTGAGGGCGTTTAGGTCCAGCAAGGTTTGGAACAAGTTCAGATAAGTTAATTTCTACTACATCTGAGTATTCCGGATCTTTTTGATCAGAATCATACCATAAGTTATTTTTCTTACAATATTCTTCTACTAATTTGATTTGTTCTTCACTACGTCCAGTTAAACGCATATAATTTAGTGATTCGTTATCTACTGGGAAGAAACCACAAGTTGCTCCATATTCAGGTGCCATGTTTGAAATCGTTGCACGATCTGCAAGTGGCATATCTTTCAATCCAGGACCAAAATATTCTACAAATTTTCCTACTACGTGTTTTTTACGCAGTACTTCTGTTACTGTAAGTGCTAAGTCAGTTGCAGTTGTACCCTCAGGAAAACTTCCAGTAAACTTAACCCCAATAACTTCTGGAGATGGGAAATAAGAAGGCTGCCCAAGCATACCTGCTTCTGCTTCAATACCACCTACACCCCAGCCTAGAACACCTAAACCATTAACCATAGGCGTATGAGAGTCCGTTCCAACTAAAGAGTCTGGGAATGTATCATATGTTCCTTCGTCATTTTCATTAGCATGCACCACATTTGCCAGATATTCCAAGTTTACTTGGTGGACGATACCTGTTGCAGGTGGTACAGCACGATAGTTTTTAAATGCTTTTTGAGCCCAGTGTAAAAACTGATAGCGTTCTGCGTTTCTTTCAAATTCAAGCTCCATGTTTGCTTTTAGAGCATCTTTCGAACCATACTGGTCTACTTGTACGGAGTGGTCAATAACTAAATCTACTGGTACTTCAGGGTTAATTTTAGCTGGGTCTCCCCCCATATCTACCATTGCTTTACGAAGGGATGCTAAATCTACTACAGCAGGAACACCGGTAAAATCCTGCAAAATAACGCGGGAAGGTTTAAACGGTACATCCGTATCCCCTTCTTTTGTTCCCCATTTAGCTAAACCTTTTACGTGATCATCTTTAATGACCTTTCCATCATGTTGTCGAATAACCGATTCCAAAAGAACACGGATAGAAAACGGCAAGCGATCAACTTTTCCAAATCCTGCATCTTCAATGCCTTTTAGATCATAATAATTATACGTTTTTCCATTTGATTCAAATTGTTTTTTTGAACGAAATGTTGCCATATTTCATATTGCCCCTTTCTATTAATCTAGGATGGATTGTGTGTGATTTCACACAATGTTAGAAAAACCCTTTCCTATTCTTAGTTTATACGAAGTAATAGTATAAAACAAATGATTAGAAAAGAGCATTCTATAGTAAATGTTTATCCAACCCAATAACCTTTAGTTATCACTACGGGGTATTGGGTTAAAAAATATTTATATACCACTCCTACATTGCAGGCAGTTGAATCTTCACTGTTAATCCTTTGTAATCATTTTGGTGAAAAGAATAACCGCCACCATGGCTTTTAAGAATATGCTTCATAATAACTAATCCAAGTCCGGTACCGCTTTCTTTGGTAGTATAAAAAGGTGTCTTGGCCTCCTTTAATTGCACAACCTCCATTCCCTTTCCTTGATCAATGATATTGATAAATACATTACCTTCTTCTTCATAAGCAGTAATTTCGATAGTACCTTTATAGGACATTGCCTCCGCACTATTTTTCATAACATTAATAAGTACTTGTTTGATTCGTGATGCTTTACAATAAATAAATAAATGATTGTCCACATCTACTTGAAAATCAATATTACGTAAATGGCTTTGAGTCTCCATAAGAAACACAACATCTCCAACTAAATGTTGCACACTCTCCTTTTGTTTGTTCTGTTCTTTTTGTTTAGCAAGAGACAATAACTCATCCGTTAAATCTTCTAACTTCTCTACTTCACTAATCATCACACGATAATATTCTTCTTTTTGTGTCACTCCTGCCTGCAACAGCTGTAAAAATCCCTTCAAAGATGTAAGCGGATTCCTAATCTCGTGTACAAATCCTGCTGCAAGCCAACTCGTATTTAATTGCTTTTCACTTTCCTCCAAATAATCGTATAACGAGTCTAATAACGTCTTATTTTTAAAATACCCAATATAAAATAGTTCGCCCTTTAAAGATATTTGTGTAACTTCTGCATCAAAAGGATGTGTTAATGACGTAACATTTTGAAAAATCACGCCACAAAGCTGTAATGTTTCAACATTTGTTGTAAAATGTTTTTTTACATTGTCTATAAAATGTTGATTAAAAATACTTGTCCACATCAGATTTCCCTCTTGATGATCCGATAGATCCAATTGAATATAATTTTCAGCTTCCCTAGATATATACTCAATATGTCCGTCGCTATCCCACATTAAACACATAGAATCAACAGATAAATCATCTTTTCTTTTAAATCCTTCTCCAACATTTGATGAATTTTCTACTAGCGAAACAGTAGCATTATTCGACTTTTCGTACAAGCTTACCATCTCCTAACACCTACAAATGATTTATTATTTAATTGTATGGTGGTTCCTTTGTATATATGTCTATTTTTGTCTATAATAATGAATAAGAAGTAATATAAAATAAAACCTATTCATGAAGAAAGCCACTTTCATTCTACTATATGAAACGATAAAAATAAACAGACATTATTTTAAGGCATATTAATGAATGATGAATACAGTCAATCTTATCAAATTATTATAATAGGCTTTATGCAAAAAGGTGGGTATAATGAACATATTATTAGAATACTTCGTCGTTATATGGGGGTTTTTCCTGCTTGGATTACTTGGAATTGGTGGATTTTTCATGTTTCGCAAGTTTTTAAAGCAAATTCCTAAAGAAGACGGTAATTCTGAAATGGACTGGCAGCACTATTTTATTGAACAAACAAAGCATATGTGGCAAGAAGAACAGTTAGCGTTATTAAATGAACTTGTTGAACCTGTGCCTGAGTTATTTCGGGATGTTGCCAAGCAAACAATAGCAAGTAAAATAGGAGAGTTAGCATTGCAAAAAGGTGCCAAATCAATCACACAGGACCTTTTAATCGAAGGATATATTATCGGTACACCAAAGCGTGATCATCGTTTCCTCCGCAAAAAACTTAAAGAAAAGAACATTGATGTAGCCCCATTCGAACCTTACTTCAAAATGTCTAAAGAGGATTATAAACAAAACTGGAAATCCCGCTATAAGTTAGTAAACGAAAAAAAATGACCATACAGTAGAGATATTTTCTCGACTATATGGTCATTTTTTTACACCTTTTTCAATTGATAATACTTGATCAACATAGCAATTCGCCAACTGATAATCATCCCAAAGGCTAGTAAAAAAAACATTCCACTCGTTTCACCAAATGAAATATGTGCCCCAACGATTATCTTTATTATTAGACGCAAGAGAAACAAGCCAATTAACACAAAAATAAAAGCTTTTGATGGAATTAAATAAATATCTTTGCCTTCCCGTTCAAACTTTGTTGTTTTAATTAATAGCAGTGAAAAAATTGCACCTAATAATAACGCCTCAATCACTTCCGTGGCATTCAATCTAAATTCAGGAATAAAAAACATAACTGCTCCCGTACTCATAAATATGGGAGGCAAAATAATCTTTTTAGGCGAGGTTGGCTTTTTGGACGCTTTTGCACGAACAAATATCATCGTAACTGCCATAAAAATGGCAATCACACTACTTGCTACAATTAATATAGAAGAATTCAAGTGTCGACACTTCCCTCATAAGCCTGTCTTACTTTTAATTAAATTCTACTATCATTTTATGATATTTCTATATGAAATGAAAGTCGTATCATTAAAACCCTTGAAAACCTGTCCAAGCAGCCAACAAAGATGTTATCTTAGTCATCCAATCAAAAAATAATGAAATACCAAAAAACACCATGATATATCCGCCAACTTTCACTAGTTTGGCACTATGTTTTTTAATCCAATTTAATCTTCCTACGAAAAAGGATAGTGTTAAAAACGGAATAGCAAATCCAAGAATATAACTTATCATTAATACCATACCCTTATCCGGTTGGGTAGCTGCTAAGGAAAGAACTACTGCCAAAATAGGCCCCATACATGGTGTCCATCCCATGGAAAAAGCCATACCTATAAAAAATGATCCAATAAATCCTGTTGGTCTATTTTTAAAGGTTAGCTGTTTATTCTTCATTAAGAATTTAAAATTGAAAACACCCACTATAACTAAGCCAAAAAAGATAATTAAAATGGCACCGATTTGGCGAATAATATCCTGATACATCATAAAAAAGTCAGAAATGAGCGTTGCAGTAAATCCTATCATAATAAACACACTTGAAAACCCAAGTAAAAATAAGATCGTATGCAACATCGCTCTTTTAGAAAGCTTCGTATTATCTTTATTTAGTTCATTAACACTCATTCCCGTAATATATGATAAAAACGCTGGGAATAACGGTAGAACACATGGTGAAATAAAGGATAAAAATCCAGCTCCAAATGCTATAAATATACCTACATCCTCCATTATACATCCTCCCTTACTTCCATTATAGAGGATTTCCCCTACTAACCAACCAACTCATTTGACAATCATTTGACATTTAATCGATTGAATATTTCCCGGGTACTCATAAATTACAACAAACTTTTACAGCATTTGATATGATGTATTAATCAGTACTCATATATTCTTTATGCCTTTTCACCTTTCTTCTGTATACAATGACTGATAAGTATATACTTATCTCATACAAAAGAAATAGAGGAACTGCTACTGCTAACTGTAATATGACATCAGGCGGTGTAATCAATGCGCCAACTATGAGTAAGATAAAGTATGCATATTTACGTGTTTTTCGCAAAAATTGTGGTGTTAAAATACCAAGACTTGTTAAAAACATCATAATTACCGGTATTTCAAATAAAAGTGCAAAAGGAAGCGTCAGCCTAATCAGGAATCTGAAATACCTTTCCACTGTAAATAACTCATTGAACATACCATCATTTAATGACAGCAAAAATGGTAATATTAATTTAATAAACACTAAATAACCAAATACAAGACCAATGACAAATAATAAAAAGATAGCTGGTATGTAACCTAGTGATGATCTACGCTCATTTTTTGTAAGTCCTGGTTTAATAAATAACCATATTTGCAAAGATAACATTGGTAAGGTAAAAATGATAGCAATTAAGCTTGCCATAATTAAGTATATCCAAATAATATCTCCCGGACTTGTAACCGTAAGTTTAAAATCTATATCATTTTCAAAAAATCGGTAAATGTCTTTCACAAAAATAAAACCAAGAATAAAGAAGATGATAAAAAAAAGTCCTGTTACCATCAGTCTTTTTCGTAATTCAGATAAATGGCCGACAATATTCATGTCCTTGCTCATATTCTTTTTAGCCATTGCTTTATCGATACCTCACTCATTTAAAACATAATCAATTACCTTCACTTCTCATCACTTACTGCGAAAAAAAGATGTAAGGTTAATCCCCTTACACCTTACTGCTCAGATTTATTCTCTTTTTCTTCTTCTTTTTCCTCATCGCCCATCATACCTTTTGTAGCATCTTTGAATTCTTTCAAAGAATTCCCGGCTGCCTTTCCGATTTCAGGTAACTTGGACGGCCCAAAAATCAATAAAGCAACTACTAATATTAGTATTAAACTCGGTATTCCAATAGCTCCTGGACCCATCTATCTTCACCTCTGATAGTTATAAATAATTTCTTACTACAATTATAATCCAATTATAACTTAAAACAAACATTTAACGTTCATTTCGCAAATTTTTCATAATATCATCTTAACTTATATTTTCCTAAATCGGCAAACAATTCCTAATATTTATTTTCGATCATATTGAATAAATTCATAATCATACGGATTGTTATCGTCCTTTATGCCCTTTTCTCGACTTGTTACTTGCCACTCTTCTTCGTGAATGTCTGGGAAAAATACATCCCCTTCAAAAGTATGTGAAATTTTAGTGACATATAATCGGCTAACGTCGTCCATTAGTTGTTTGAATATGCCACCACCACCAATTACAAATACTTCCTCTTGTTTATTTTTAAATCGTTCCACAATTGTTTTAATATCATGAATTACTTCCACTTCGTCTGGAAAACCATTTTTCTTACTTGTTAACACAATATGTTTCCGATTAGGAAGTACTTTACCGATGGATTCAAAGGTTTTACGTCCCATTACAATCGTGTGCCCGGTTGTTTTTTCTTTAAAAAAACGTAAATCTTTTGGCAAATGCCAAGGCATTTCGTTCTGATAACCAATTACATTGTTCTGATCCATTGCTACAATAAATGAGAGCATCGATCTTTACCTCCTATACAGCTACTGGTGCCTTAATACTTGGATGCGGTTCATATCCAATAATTTCAAAATCTTCAAGTTCATAATCAAATATACTTGCTTTTTTTGTTTTAATCTTCAATTCGGGTAAAGCCTCAGGAGTTCGGGATAACTGTAATTCCATTTGCTGTATATGATTACTGTATAAATGAACATCACCAAATGTATGTACAAATTCTCCAGGTACCAATCCACATTCTTCGGCAATTAAATGTGTAAGCAGCGCATAACTAGCAATATTGAATGGTACACCCAAAAATATATCCGCACTTCTCTGATAAAGTTGACATGATAATTTTCCATTATGAACATAAAACTGAAAAAGTGTATGACAAGGTGGTAATGCCATATTAGGAATGTCTTCTGGATTCCATGCTGATACAATATGCCGACGTGAATCCGGGTTTGTTTTAATGGAATCAATTACATCTTGTATTTGATCAATCGTTTCATTATTACTAGTCTTCCACCGTCGCCATTGACTTCCATACACAAGACCTAAATCGCCATATCGTTCAGCAAATGTATCGTCTTTTAGAATTTTATCTTTAAATATAGCCATTTGCTCATCATATTGTTGTTTAAATTGGGCATCCTTTTGAGAACGTACACCAAAATCGTCCATATTCGGGCCGGTATATTCTGCGCTATGAACCCAATTTTTAAAAGCCCACTCATTCCAAATATTATTATTATGTTCCAATAAATAACGGATATTCGTGTCCCCTTTTAAAAACCAAAGTAATTCCGATGCAATTAAACGAAACGGGACTCGTTTAGTCGTTAATAATGGAAAGCCCTCTTGGAGATCAAAGCGGATTTGCTTGCCGAAAAACGAGTATGTACCAGTATTTGTTCGATCACTTTTTATCATTCCATCATTCATTAATTCTTTACATAATGCTAAGTAAGCTTGTTCGTTTTTCATGCGTTATTTCTCCTCTTCAAACTCTTTTTTTTATTGTATCATAGAAATAATTTTTGTTACAGAATCGTAAAGTATGAATCACTATCTTTCATCATAAAATGACAACAGAAGCTAAAATAGAAAGGAGAATGTTCTTAATGCGTACTAAAAAAGTTGAACATATGGTAAAGTCCTCTATTGTCTATGGATATGCCGTTACCCAACCTTTTCTATTTTACGGCCATTCCGATGCTGCTACATCAGATATTTCAGATCAATCATCTATATGGAAAAACAATAGTAAAATTGTTCGTCACATACAAGAAACCTCTAGCGATACAGACCACCCTACAGTAGCATACCCGTTATTAAAAGAAAAAACAGATAAAGGTGTAAAATCATCCCATCAAATCAAAGTTGATGGTAAAGAAAATAAACAAGAAATGCAAGAAAATTTAGCAGTAGAAAAAAAGCAACATTTTGAAAAAGTGCATTCAGATCTATCATCCATTGAATACGGAGAAACAAGTGAACATGTCGAAAACGTACAAGAGGCTCTCGCCTTTTATGACTATTATGAAGGAGATATAGATGGCATTTATGGAACAATGACGGAGACAGCGCTTCAAAAAGCAGAACAGGATAATGCTTTACCGGAAAGAATACAAACTGAGCAACAAACAGCATCTAATGAAGAAGAAAATGATGAAAATACCGCTTCATCAGAAGAAGAAACCAACTCAGAAGAAAATAACGAAGAAACAGAAGGAACAGAACAAGATGAGGAAATATCAGAAGAAGCTGTTTCGTTAGAAGTTGAGAACGATTCTACTGATGTGATAGGTCATGCAAAAGAATTAATCGGCACTCCGTATGAATGGGGCGGAACTTCCCCTTCAGGTTTTGATTGCAGTGGATTTATTCAATTTGTTTACGAAAAAGAAGATAAGACCTTACCTAGAACCGTTCGCGAAGTATGGAATTATGGCAGCTTAGTTGATGAACCTTCAATTGGTGATCTAGTTTTCTTTGAAACTTATCAAGCAGGCCCATCCCATATGGGAATTTATCTTGGTAATGGTGACTTTATTCATGCTGGTAGTTCTGAAGGCGTCACTATATCTAATATAAATGCAGAATACTGGCACCAGAGATACATAGGCGCTAAAAATATTGATTAATTTTTATGTTATTTCTTTTAAAATCTTTCACCAATAATGAAAATAATGTCAGAAAAATCATATTTTATGTACCTGACCTCTTGACGGTGATGGAAAAAGAAGTTATATTGAAGGTAGCAAAGAAGAGGTATGGAGTCATTGATAAAGTAACTTCCGAAAGAAGGTACATCATGATGCCACCTTCTACGGGAGTTACTTTTCGTTATGTACGATGCTTTCTTTGTATTACCACGAATTATCGTGAAAGAAAACAGGAGGATTTTTACATGCAAAACGGAGTAGTAAAATGGTTCAACGCTGAAAAAGGCTATGGTTTCATCCAGCTAGAAGAAGGAGACGATGTATTCGTACATTACTCTGCTATCCAGGAAGAAGGATTTAAGACACTGGAAGAGGGCCAAGATGTCACTTTTGAAATCGTTGAAGGTGAACGTGGACCTCAAGCTGCTAATGTTGTTAAAAACTAATAATAATAATTCGGGAGGCTGCTTTAGACAGTCTCCCTTTTAATTTCTGCCAAGTGCTTTATCTTCCAAAGGTATGCGAACAGACAATAAAGACATATGCAATAATGGAAACAGACTTGCCGTCCAAAGTGCTCCAAACATTGCTGGCAGCAGAAAAAGTTCTGCAAAAACAATAACATAATTAGGATGTTTCATATACTTATATGGACCTGTTTTAATCACTGCCACAGAAGGTAGCACGATAATCTTTGTATTCCAAAACCTTCCTAATGACAACATACACCAAACACGACACAACTGAACTAACATGAATAATATAAACAACGATATATGAAAACCAACAGTTATATATTGCAATTCCACCATCAAGCTTAAAAAAAACGCTACATGCATGATGATAAAAAGTTTATAATGTCCTTTACCCACTTCAAATCCACCATGCTGTTTCATCCAAGATTCATTTTTTGCGGCAATTTTTAACTCTACTAATCGTTCTGCAATAACTATTCCTATAAATATATATGCAAAAGTCATCTGTAATCCCTCTCCACTAATAAAAGTTCCGAGCTAAACCCTGGACCTAATGCGCTTATAAGTGCTGTTTCTATATCAGATTCCGGTTGAATACTTTTTTCTAACCATTTTTTTAATATATATAATACCGTTGCTGAGGACATGTTACCGTGATCTCTTAAGATGTCATATGAATAACGTAAAGGTATAGAATCGATATCCATAGATTGTTCCATCGCTTCCAATACTTTTCTCCCCCCAGGATGTGCTAGAAATGTATTTATTTTTTCCATCGGCAATTGCTCACTCCTTAAAAAATCGGTAACATGTTTTTTCCAAAAACCAGGGATAAGCTTAGGGATATTTTTTGAAAAAATAACTTCCATCCCATTCTGTGTCACGTCCCACCCCATAACATCTAGCTTATTTTTTTTAAGCCTGGAGCTCGTCTTATAAACAATTGGTGAGTTGCTGTTTAGTTGTGATTGGTATAAAGATTCTTCACCAATTAATAAGGTCGCTGCTACACCATCCCCGAAAAGTGCTGTACCTACGAGATTACTTAGTTTGTTATCCTCTTTCTGAAAAGTAAGGCTGCAAAGTTCACAAGCTACGACAAGTACTGATTTATCACGATTTGTCTGTAACCATTCAAATCCTCTAGACAACCCCATCGCACCACCCGCACAACCTAGCCCCCAGATTGGCATCCGTACGACGTCTTCCCTAAAGCTTCTTTCATTCATTAAATAGGCATCCAGTGAAGGAGTAGCGATGCCGGTACTTGAAACGAATATAATGGCATCGATTTGATTATACTTAAAACGCTTTTCTCCAATCCTTGCTTCTTGCAAACATCGATCTATCGCCTTCAATGAAAGGTTAATTGCATAGTCAATGTAGGCCGCATTTGTTTCTGCAAATGTATGTGATTCTCCATACCATTGTTTATCTTTTACAAGCTGTCTTGTTTTTACCATTGCGTTATCAAATACAGGAAGAAGTTTATTCATTTTACGATTATTTTTAAAAAACGCTTGAAACATCGATTTTACTTCATCTTGAGAGACTTCAAACTCAGGCATTCCTAATCCAACGGAAGCAATGTATGCCATATACTCACCTTTTCCACTTTTCGTCTTATTTGTAACAATTCAGCCATTCTTTCCTCACATATTTTTCACATACTTTTCCAACCAAAAGGTTTGTAAAATTTGGCCATTATGATTCAAATGCATTTATTGAATATATTGTGAACCATTGGTATGACAGCACTCAAATCATTTTTTATTGTGTATGATGAGAGTAGATTGAATTTATATCAATCTACAATGCAATTTATTCTATACTATGAACAATCATTTATGATAAGGAGGTCATTCATATGGAATCACCCAAAAAGAAACACCAAACGGAAAGTCAAGATCAACCCGATTTACGAGGTACATTGATTTCTGTAGGTATATTAGGTGTTTTCATTATTGTATCTTGGCTTGGTGTTTGGTATTTATTCATATCCAGATAATATCCAGATAATTAAATTGAATTTGAAAGGGAGTATGCATGATGAAGATGCATAAGTATGAAAAAATATGGTTATATTTTGGCGGTGCATCATTACTTTTTTTCCTAATAGTAGTTGGGGTTAGCGCCTTTTACATGGGAAATAAGCCGCCAAGCTGTGCCGTTACATTAGATCCAGAAAAAGTAGATGAACATGAATTATTCAAAGAACCTGGGTTAGTAGAAGTTGGTGACAACGAATATCAACTAAATATTGTGGCATCAGCTTTTGATTATGATGTTGGAAACGATGATAAAGTAGTTGAAATTCCTAAAGATGCGACCGTACATATTTCCGCGACAACGAAAGATGTTATTCACGGTTTTGAAATAGCAGGTACGAATGCAAATATGATGTTGGAACCAGGTTATATCAGTACGGTTACGAACACGTTTAAAAAAGCTGGAGAATATACCCTTGTATGTAATGAATATTGTGGTGTTGGTCACCAAATGATGCATGCAACAATTAAGGTGGTGGAATAATCAATGGCTAAATCTGTTAAAAGTTTATCAAATCAAGATTCAAGGCTTGTAATGGCGCATATGTATGTTGCATTTATTGCTTTATTTATCGGTGCCAGTATGGGCCTATTACAAACATTAGAACGTTCCGGAAAATTCACATTGCCTTTTGGAATAGGCTATTACCAAGTACTAACCATGCATGGTGTCGTATTAGGATTGGTCTTGACTACATTTTTCATTATGGGATTTATGATGTCTGGTCAAAGCAAAACAACCGGTGGTTATAATAAAGCAGAAAAAAACATTGCTTGGGTAGGATTTTGGATGATGCTAGCTGGTACCATATCTGCAGGCACAATGATTCTTTTAAATGAGGCAAGTGTATTATACACGTTTTATGCACCATTACAGGCACATGTTCTATTTTATGTAGGTCTTGCGCTCGTAATTGTTGGTTCATGGATTGAAGGATTTGTTATGTTTAAGCGACATGCTCGATTTAAAAAAGAGAATCCTGGTGAAAGAACACCACTAATGAGCTTTATGGGAGTTGTAACAATGCTAATGTGGGTAATTGCTTCCATAGGTGTTGCAACAACCGTTATATTTCAACTCATTCCTTGGTCATTAGGCATGGTAGATGAAGTGAACGTGCTATTAAGCCGAACATTGTTCTGGTATTTTGGTCACCCGCTCGTTTATTTTTGGCTACTTCCTGCTTATATGGCATGGTATGCAATCATTCCTAAAATTATCGGTGGGAAAATTTTCTCCGACTCACTAGCGAGACTTACGTTTATTTTACTGTTATTTTTCTCTATTCCAGTTGGATTTCACCATCAATTGACAGAACCTGGTATTGATCCATTTTGGAAGTATATGCAAGTAATTTTAACTATGATCGTAGTTATTCCTTCAATGATGACAGCATTCTCTATGTTTGCCACTTTTGAGTCACGTGGCCGTGAATTAGGAGCAAAAGGTCTATTCGGATGGTTGAAGAAAATGCCTTGGAAAGATGCTCGTTTTCTTGCACCATTTATTGGTATGTTATTTTTCATTCCTGGTGGTGCAGGCGGGATCATTAACGCATCTAATCAAATGAACCAAGTTGTTCATAATACCATTTGGGTAACTGGTCATTTCCATATGACTGTAGCTATTACGGTTATTCTTACGTTCTTTGGTATTGCGTTCTGGTTAATCCCTTCTATTAGTGGACGTACTTATACAAAAGGCATTAACAAGTTAGCAGTTGTACAAACGATATTTTGGACAGTAGGTATGACAATTATGTCTGTTGCTATGCACTGGCAAGGATTACTTGGCGGTCCACGCCGTTCTGCATACTCAGAATATGCAGGTAATGCTGATACAGCTGCATGGGGTCCGTACCAGATGGCGCAAGCAGTTGGTGGTTCTATTCTATTTGTTGCCATGATTTTAATGCTAATCATTTTTATTTATCTAGCATTTTTTGCACCAAAAGGAGAAGAAATTTATCCGATTGCTGAACTTAGAGATGATTCGATTGCAACACCGAAAATATTTGAAAATTGGGCACTATGGACAGGTATTACAATAGCACTTATCTTGTTCGCTTACACTATACCATTAATCGATATTATCCAAAGTGCACCTCCTGGGTCGCCTGGATTTAAATTATGGTAATAGCAAGGGGGGAAGGCTATCTCCCCTTTTTATTCTTATGGAGGGTTTTAATTGGGTAAAAAATTTTACATTATATGTGGATCCATTCTTCTGTTAGGAATTGCAAGTGGCATATTTTATTTACAAATATTGCGTCCTGGAGCCGCAGACATTCCTGATGATATTGTAATGCAAACAGCTTTCGATAATGAGTTTGACTTCGAGGAAAAACCTAAAAAAGCTCGACTCATCGAATTTATGTATACGAACTGTCCAGATGTATGTCCTATTACCACTTTGGAAATGTCTCAACTGAAAAATAAATTGGAAAAAGAAGGTGTATTCGGTGATGAAGTGGAATTTATGACGATTACGATTGATCCCAAACGCGATACACTTGAAGTCATGGAGGACTATGCACATCGATACGAAATCGAGTCAGATGAAGAAGGATGGTATTTCTTACGTGGTGATGAAGAAGATACAAAGGAATTTGCCGATGCACTTGATTTTCTTTATCGAGATCCTGGTTCTGGTGAAATAGTTCACTCGACGTACACTTATTTTATGGATGAGGATGATAATTTACTAGAAAAGTTTACGATGGGAGAAGCATTTGATCAAGATAGAGTGATGGATCGTATTTTACGTACAGTTAAATAATATAAAAAATCAGATAGTTGATGATTAAATTCACTATCTGATTTTTTTGTATGAAGTTTATACTTTCTTCCCGAAGTACTGGTAGTAATCCGTTTCAATAAAACCATTAAATAATTTTCTTTTTTTCGTTGCTTTCTCGCCATATACTTTTTCAAATTCCTTAAAAGAGGTCATGATATAAACACTCCAGCTTTCATGAGGACGCATTTTTTCACCTAGCTGGTTGTATACATGACGAACATAATCCTTATCTTTAATCCGTTCTCCATAAGGAGGATTTCCAATCAAATAGCCATTATTTGTTTTAATGGAAAGGTCTGCCACCTGCATTTGTTTCCACGTAATTAAATCAGCCAATCCCGCTTCAAGTGCATTTTCTTTAGCTATGCCTATCATTTTATGATCAATATCACTACCTGTAATATTTAATTTTTGATCATAATTAGCTAATTGTTCTGCTTCATCAAACGCTTTATCCCAATTTGATTGTCTTATAAATGACCATTCTTCTGATGCAAATTCCCTATTAAATCCAGGAGCTATATTTTGTCCAATTAATGCTGCTTCGATTGGAATCGTACCGGAACCACAAAATGGATCAATAAAAGGCTCTTCCGCTCTCCAATTTGTTAACAAGACAAGTGCGGCTGCAAGTGTTTCTTTTAAGGGTGCTTCTCCCTGTCCTATACGATAACCTCTTTTATGTAAACCAGCTCCGGAAGTATCTAAGGTTAGTGTGGCAACATCTTTTAAAATAGCCACTTCGACACGGTATAAGGCACCGTTTTCAGGTAATTTACCAGCGATACCATGTTTCCATTTTAGCCTGTCCACAATCGCTTTTTTAACGATAGCTTGGCAGTCTGACACGCTGTATAGTTGTGATTTGTGGGTCTTTCCGCTAACCGGACATTCCCCGTCATCTGTTATGTACTGTTCCCAAGGCATTGCTTTTACCGCTTCAAAAAGTTCATCAAAAGTCTCTACTTTTTCTTCACCAACAACAAGTTTTACCCTATCTGCAGTTCTCAACCATAAATTACAGCGTGGAATCGCACTAACTGGTGCTTGAAATCGTACTTTACCATTTTCAACAGATGGTTCATAACCAAGTGCTTTTACTTCTTTTGCGACAAGTGCTTCTAATCCAAATGCACTTGTTGCGATCAATGTAACGTCATTTATCATAATTATTTCCTTTCACTTCTTATAAAAATAATAGCCTGTCTGCAATTATATGCAAAACAGGCCACACGCTATATCTAAGACCAATGAATACTTACATAAGCCATGTTCTGTCCTTTAGTACTACAAACGGTGGTCAACCTCGTACGTATAGTGTAATCATTTATCTACAAAATTTAATTTTGTCCCTCTTTTCGTTCAGTTCCTAATCAGAGGGTGCCCCTACCAATGTTTGGGTTGCTCACTCATGGGGTTTACCCGTTCCACAAAATATGTTTCCATATCTTATCGTCACTGTGGCACTTTTACAGGGTTGATTCCATATCTCTGAGAGACTTTAGGAATAAACACCAGCCGTCAACTTATGAAAAGTTGCCTTGACTTATGATTTCGTCAAGCATGAGCACTACAGACATCGCAGCCTGTGTGAGCATGGACTTTCCTCTGCATAAGCAAGACTTATACAGCGATTACTTGAAGTATTCATCTATATTATAACACATTATCCTTCCATTTCATTACGTTTTTGTCCAAAAACCTCTTTTTCCAAATTTGACAATCTCTTTAATACGTCATAATTCACTTGGGTTGGTCCAGTTGCATGTTGCCTTGTTGCTTGCTGTCCCTGGCCTTTTTTCAATCGATCATTTTCTTTTTTTAAACGTTCAATTTCATTCGTGAAGGCTTCATAATCTTTAATAACAATATCAAGAAACTCATCTACTTCTACTTCATTGTAGCCTCGCACTTGTTTTTTAAAATCTTTTTCTAAAATACTTTCCATTGTTAGCTGTATATTGTTTGTTGTTGTCATGATCATCACCTCTTAGAGCATTTTTATACTTTTCATTTCAGCACTGCATATTTTAATTCTATAACACTTTATGCTTGATTACCTTTCATTATAACATTAAAAAAGGAAGCTTGAAACTAAGCTTCCTTTACAGTGAGAAATAAAATGGTAATAATGCCCCTGCTGTCGTTCGATTCACATTGTTTTTCATATTACTCAACAAAATATTTGTGTCTTTCGTAAAAAATTCTACCATAACTTGTCTACAGGCTCCGCAAGGGCTAACTGCATCCGTTGTATCTGCAATAACGGCCATTTTTTCAAATGATTTTTCCCCTTCAGAAATTGCCTTAAAAATAGCATTTCTTTCTGCACAGCATGTTAAAGAAAATGAGGAATTTTCTATATTACAACCAGTATAGATTGTACCTGATTTTCCAAGCAATGCTGCACCAACTTTAAACTTTGAATAAGGGACATATGCTTTCTCTCTAGCTTGCTTTGCTTTTTTGATTAATTCATCCTCCATCAATCATGCTCCTTTTTGCATTGGATGAATATATAATAACATGATTTATAAATTTCCATAAACTTTCTTTTTCTTGTGTCCTGATAATAGCTATGCAAAATGAACGATTCCATATTTTCCTCTGTTGCATTAATTTGTTGTGGATGCAAGTTTAATGTATGATTTTTAACTCTGTCTAATGCTTCATCCACCCATTGATCTAATAGCTCAAAAATCGGATCCGCTTCTTCTTTTACCCGATTAAAAAACGCTCTGTCTGTATGCGGCTTTTCATTGTTTAAAAAGCGATTGCGACCGTCTTCTATCGCCTGTAACATCTGGTTGGTTAAATCATCAAAGTTATCCATAATCAAGCTCCATTATCACTTAATACATTCAATACCTTTTTATCAACCTTTGCCAGCTCATTTCATAAGTAGAAAAAGATTGTTTGTTTTTTTGATAATGAATGTTAATCTCTTCTTCTACCATTAAATCATACTTCCATCTCATATGTCTAAGTTGAAACATTAAATAATTTATTGATGCCTGCATTTCTTGTTTTTCGTTCACTTTTGTAGTCATTGTTTTTATACACCTTTCTTTTGGTTTTACACTAGTACTTAGGTACAAACGTTGTATTCCCTTTACTATCGACAATACTTATAAAAACTTTTCATATTTCTACAAAGAAAAGAATGATAAAAATAGTAAGCATTTAAATTTCGACAAATTTTTCACAAACCCACTTATCAATATAATGACAATTTCATAACAAAATGCTTATTTTACACAGTTTCTGCTATGATAGAAATGTCTTCTTACCTTATGATTGTGCCTTTTAAGATATATGCTTATAATATATAAGAGGAGGATGACAGTGCGTTACCCAAATGGTATGAAACGGCAGAAGTATAATACTTCCGCAACAGCGAACCAGTTTAAATCGCAATACAGTAATCGTGGAATGACACTCGAAGAAGATATTAATGTCACAAACAAGTTTTACCTTGATACAAATAAGGCAATCATTTATAAAAAGCCTACACCTATACAAATCGTTAACGTTCATTATCCAAAAAGAAGTGCAGCTGTCATTACAGAAGGATACTTCCAGGCTAAGTCTACAACGGATTTTAATGGATTGTATCGTGGTGAGTATATCGACTTTGAGGCGAAGGAAACGAAAAACAAAACGAGATTTCCATTAGCGAATATTCATGAGCATCAATTAAATCATATGAAGCAAATTGTCCAACATGGAGGCATTTGTTTTATGATTATCCGTTTTACAGTTCATAATGAAACATACTTATTGCAAGCAGATAAACTATTTCAAATGATAGAGAACAGGAAAGATACACTTAAATCACTGCCTTATAAAACCATTACACAAGCAGGATACGAGATTCCTCTCCGTTATCCTGCCAGGGTTGATTATTTACCTATTATTGATCAACTCTATTTCTAGAATGGAGGAAAGAGCATTATGGCAACAAATTCTCGTACTTCAAGGAGAAGTAAACAAAAAAAACAGAAAAAATCTATTTGGAAACGGTTATTAAAATATACATCCCTTTTCATCCTTTTAGCCTGTATCATTGGCGGTGGATTTTTTATATATTTCATAGTAACTGCACCCGATTTAGATCCTGACAAATTAGATGTGCCATATGCAGCACAGTTATATGACCAGGACGGCAACCAGTTCGCCGATATGGGAGAAGAAAATCGTGTTAAAGTTAATTACGATGATTTACCAGAGGAATTAATAGATGCTGTTGTTGCAACTGAAGATTCACGTTTTTACAAACATAAAGGAATTGATCTTAGAAGAATCGGTGGAGCAATTAAGGCAAATATACAACGTGGTTTTGGAGCAGAAGGTGCTAGTACTATTACTCAACAAGTTGTGGAACAAATGTTCCTTACTCCAGATAAGTCTATTAAACGTAAAGTACAGGAACAATGGCTTGCTTTAAAGTTAGAACGACAATACTCTAAAGAAGAAATCATGGAAATGTATTTGAACAAAAATTTCTACGGCGGTAATGCATATGGTGTTGGAAAAGCTGCTGAAGTTTATTTTGATAAGGAAGACTTGTCTGAACTAACGCTTTTAGAGAATGCTATTCTTGCAGGTCTACCCCAACGTCCAACAGCGTATAATCCTTTTAAGAATCCAGATTTAACTGCAGAGCGTGTGGATACCGTTTTAACATTAATGGTACGTCATGGATATATTTCTGAGGAAGAAGCTGGCGAAGCAAGACAATCAGAAATTGAATCTGTATTAACCGATAAGGAACCAAGTGGAAATAAATATGATGCTTTTGTAGATAAAGTTTTAGATGAATTAGATGAAAAATTAACGGATGTTGATGTGTATTCTGCTGGTCTTAAGGTGCATACAACATTAGATACAAAAGCACAAGATAGAGTTGAATTATTGCTATCCGATGCCGAAGATAACCCTATCGCCTACCCTGACGATGATTTAAAAGCGGGTATGGCAGTACTTGATACACAATCGGGAGCTATCCAGGCAATTGGTGGTGGCCGTAATCGTGAAAATAAAGGTTATAATTATGCATATAATGATAAAGGAAGGCAACCAGGGTCTGTTTTTAAGCCTATAGCTGCCTATGGGCCAGCAATTGAAAATGAGGAATGGTCTACTTACCATCAAATAAATGATGACAAACCATATGAAAAAGGCGGTTCTAATCCAATTCGAAACTGGGATCGACAATATCATGGTTGGTTATCCATTCGACAAGCACTTGCACAATCTTATAATGTGCCTGCAGCAAAAACGTTTGAAGAAACTGGATCAGACAATGTCAAAGAGTTTGCGAATGGATTAGGCATTGAATTTGCTGATGAAACGCTTGACGCTAGAGATGCAATTGGTGGATCAAGCACAAATACTACCCCATTGGAACTTGCTGGAGCCTATGCCGCTTTTGGTAATGAAGGAATTTACACAGAACCGTACGCTGTTACCGAAGTAGAATTTTCCGATGGTTCTACCGTGGATTTAACACCTGAATCAGAAGCAGCGATGTCTGATTATACTGCCTACATGATTACAGATATTTTGAAAGATGTTGTAAAAAGTGGAACTGGTACAAATGCAAATATACCTAGTTTAGATATGGCAGGAAAAACTGGTACGACAAACCTTGCAGATTCATGGTTTAGTGGATACACAACAGATTATACAATATCTATCTGGACTGGTTATGATGATCAAGATACAGTCATGCCTGACGATCAAGTGCCACATAGATTATTTACCAATACGATGGAATATCTATCAGAAGATACAGACACGGAAGATTTCACGAAACCTGATTCCGTTGTAGAAGTAGATGTCCAAAAAGGTTCCAATCCACCATCCTTAGCGAGTGAAAATGCACCTAGTGACAGTATTGTAACGGAATTGTTTGTGAAAGGCACTGAACCAGACAAAGTATCTGAGGAGTATGAAGAGCTGGATGCTGTAAGTGACTTAAAAGCAGAGTATAAAGAAGATGATAATGAAATAGACATCAGTTGGGATTATGATGATGATGCTGATGTTTCGTTTGAAGTTAGTTATCAAACAGATGATGGAGATATGAAAGAACTGACAACAACAGAAGATAAAGACACTTCTCTATCTTCTGTAGAAGAAGGTAAAAAGTACACGATACAAGTTATTGCAGTAAGTAATGAGAGTGATACGAAGAGTGATGCTGCAACAACAACTGTAGACTTATCTGCAGAAGAAGATGATGACAATAATGATGATAATAATGATAACAACAATGATGATGAAGATATGGATCTTGGTAATTTACAGGCACAATATAATAATGGTGGCATCGATATTTCATGGGATTACAGTGGACCCGACGCTTCGTTTGAATTAGATATAAACGGCCAAACACAATCTGTTGATTCGACAAGTGAGCATTTTGATGGTGCTGAACCAGGGGAAACATACAACATTACGGTAACCCCTGTAGCAGGTGATCAACGAGGAGACAGTGAAGAAACATCGATAACCATACCGAATGATGAGGATAACAATAATGATAACTCATCTGAAGAGGACCAAAATGAGAATGAAAATAACAATGAAGAAAATGAGAACGAAGAAGATAATAACAGTGAAAATAATGTAGCTGCAAAAATCATTAATTTCATTAATTTTTTCTAACTATTAGGATGGTTTGAGTGAAATATTATAGATGCATGAATTATCTATGCACTTCAATCAAATTGTAAATAACTAATTTACACTAAAATGAATGCTGCGGTTTATCTATAAAAGATAAATCGCAGCATTTTTTAACCTTTTATAATTGGTTCTTTATCAAATAAAGTTGGTCAATTATTGGGGTGAGATAAAAGTTCTCACTCCAATTTATTACCTTATTTGGTTTTCATTCCGGAGGTAATTTTTCCCTTTCCTCAGGCGGCTGATGAGCCTCCTCAGGCTCACGCCTTGCTTTACGGGGGTCTCATCTAGGCCTCTGCTCCCGCAGGAGTGTCAAAATTACCCCCGGAATGACGGTTTGTTTTTCCCTCTTTATCCAATTAGCATATTTATTTTTTATACTGACGATGAAGTAGTACACGTTAAAACTACACTTGCCTTAAACTTATTTATTCGCCTCTAGTCTTGCTTGTTGATTCATTCTTTTCTTACCCTCTCTACATACTTCTAACAATGGACAGACTGCACATTTTGGGTTTTTAGCAGTACAATGATAACGACCGAAGAAAATAAGTCTATGATGTGTTACTCCCCACTCATCTTTCGGGATTTTTTTCATTAAAGTTTCTTCCACTTGTAGTACTGAATCTTTCCAGCGACAAAATGCAAGCCGTTTTGCTACCCTCTCAACATGCGTATCAACTGCTATTGCTGGATGATCAAAGGCAACTGACGTAACAACATTTGCTGTTTTCCTGCCAACTCCAGGGAACTTAATCAATTCATCTCGTTCTTCAGGTACAACTCCATCGTAATCATCTAATAACATCTGACATAATTTCTGAATATTCTTTGCCTTATTTCGAAATAAACCAATACGTTTAATATCATCTTCTAACTCGGATAACGGTACTTGGATAAAATCTGTTGGTGTTTTATATTTTTTAAAGAGATCTTTTGTGACCCGATTCACATTTACATCTGTTGTTTGTGCAGATAATAAAACAGCAATTACTAATTCAAATGGATTATTATGTACTAATTCACAATGAGCATTTGGATACATCTCCCCTATTTTATCTAGGCAAAAGCGTATTTGTTTTTTAGTTAGCATCCATTATTCCCCCTTTAACCAATTAAAGTAAACGGATGTATCTCTTTCTTCTTTTTGATATTCCTTTTTAGCATTATCCGTTCGAAATGATCTTGATACTTCTTTGGCTTGCTTTACAGAACGAATCCCTTTCTTTTGCCATTCCCTAAGCATTCTATCAATATATTTAAAATTAAGTTTTCCCATCAAGACAGCTTCTCTTAATGCTGCTTTAATTAGATGCGGTTGCATTTTATCCTCGTCCAACCAAACATTAATTGTTTCAATTTCAAAAGGAGAAATTGGTCGCCCGAATTCCTGTTCAAACAATAAAAACAAGTCCCCTTCTTCCTGCTTCTGGGACGGCGTTTCTTCCGTAAATAATTTCTCCCATAATGGTTCGAAACTATAGGCCTCGCTTAATTGATTGTTTTTATTTTTCAGTTCTTTTATTTCTAGTATATTTTTCTGGATTAGCTTTTTTAAGGATGCAGCACAATCTTGCTCCCCTATAGTCAAATGATCAGCAATTTCTTTCGGGGTTGGAAAGTCTTTTCCATTTTGCATAAAACGATAAATTTGTAATATTAGCATCACGTCAACTTCTGATAAGCCTAAAGATGTATATGAAGTTAATAATTTTTCAGGAATGGTCATCTGGGTAAGTAGTATGTCTTCTATAGTTTGTTTTTTACGCAAATAAATTTCCTCCTTATTTGATATTATAGCAGAAAAATATCCTTACCGACTGATAAGGATATTATTTCTTACTATTTCATTAATTAGCGAGACCTTAGGAATGGTTTTCAACAAATCGAGTAATTCTTTCTGCTGCTTTTTCCAAATCCTGTACTGATGTTGCATAAGATAAACGAACATTATTCGGTGCTCCAAAACCAGAACCAGGAACTAAAGCAACTTTTTCTTCTTCGAGTAGAGCTTCAACCCATTCATCAACTGTTGAAAAACCACCCTTTTCAACTGCTGTCTTTACATTCGGAAAGATATAAAAAGCACCATGAGGTTTGTTGCAAGTTATACCAGGAATAGCTGTTATTAAATCATAGAATAGATCCAATCGTTCACTGAAGACTTTTTTCATTTCATGTTCTGTTGCTCTATTGAATGTTTCATTCGTATACGCTTCAATTGCAGCATATTGTGAAATAGAACTAGGGTTGGATGTCGTTTGCGATGCATGTGCTGTCATTGCTTGAATAATTTCTTTAGGTCCGGCTGCATAACCAATTCTCCAACCAGTCATTGCATGGGATTTACTAACTCCATTGATCACAACCGTCTGGTTTTTTAGCTCAGAACTTAAGGATGCAATGGATACATGTGGTTCTTCTACATAGATAAGTTTTTCATATATTTCATCTGATAAAATTAAAATATCATGTTGCAGACATATTTCTCCAAGTTCACGTAATTCTTGTTCGCTGTACATCATGCCAGTAGGGTTACTTGGCGAATTAATAATAATTGCTTTGGTTTGTTTAGTGATAACCTTGTTTAATTGTTCTTTCGTAATTTTAAAGTCGTTTTCTTCCATTCCCTCTACGAAAACTGGTGAACCACCGGCTAATTTCACATGTTCAGGGTAACTTACCCAATAGGGCGTTGGAATAATGACTTCATCACCTTCATCCAAAAGCACTTGAAATAACTCATAAAATGCAAATTTGGCACCGGCAGTAATAATCACTTCATCCGTTGTGTAGCTAAGATTATTATCGTGCTGAAATTTTTCAGTCACCGCTTCTTTTAATTCCGGGATTCCTCCAGAAGCAGTATATTTCGTATGCCCTTCATCCATTGCTTTTTTACCAGCGGTTGTAATATAGTCCGGAGTATTAAAATCTGGTTCCCCTACTCCAAGTCCAATAACATCATAGCCTTTTCGGTTATATTCTTTAGCCTTTGCACTGATTGCTAATGTGGAAGACGGGGTCAATGCTTTTACACGTCTGGATAATTCCATGTTCACGCTCCAACCTCTCTTATTAATATTTATTATTTAATCGAAATTCTTCATATGTGGAACCATCTTCTAAGGAAAAATATTCTATGATATAATTTTC
>DATGUH010000115.1:0-9741 GCA_035301445.1 Pseudogracilibacillus sp.
AATTAAAATCATGGATGACTTCTTTGCCTTTTTTATCATATCTTTTTTTGATATTTTTTAACTTTATTTTAGACATGAACCTATTTCACCTTCCTGAGCGTTCTAATTATAATGTAAGTTTGTGAGTCAATTTCATAATTCAATTGTGTTTAATAAATCCGAACATTAATATCTGCTTGAGAATGGCTTTCACTGCAGACGGACGCTTTAACTTCATAACAGCTCAAGGGCGACATCTGTTCAAGAAGAACACTTTCACAGTGTCTACTTTGCCGCGGGCACGGCCTCAGCCTCCTTGCCCCGGCAAGGGGTACGCCGGCGATTGCCGCGGGAGGGCGATTTTAGCCGGTGGTCATTTAGTTAGCTCACTGTGGGGTCTTCGGACACGTGCTGTTCCCGCGACGAACAGGACGTTCTAGTGTCGAAGTTGGCGATTGACGTGACCGAACTTAGCCGACCAGGAGTCGCCGCCTTACGTTACAGCCATTCGAGTTAGAATCCTAAAAACGAATGTTTACAAAATTTATTTGTTAAAGGTTCGGATTTTTTATTCAATAAACTCAGTTATGAAATTAACTCAGTCACTACATAAATAATAACAAAATATATGCGCCAATACCGGTCATAAGTCCATATAGAATGGCAGGCAAAATTGTTTTCCTTATAATACTTCCTTCTTTACCGCTTAAACCAACTACAGTTGATGCTGCCACAACATTATGCACACAAATCATATTTCCTGCACCTGCACCAATCACTTGCAATGCTAGAATCATCGGGACACTCATTCCAGTTGCCTGTGCTATATCGTATTGCACTGGTGAGAAAGTCAATGTTGATACAGTTGCGCTTCCGGTAACAAAAGCTCCTAATTCTCCTAAAAATGGTGCAATAAACAACCATACTGGACCGAATGAATTAGCAAGTGATTGTGCAATATATTGTGGCATTCCTATAAGATCAGCACCATTAATTCCACTGTTTGTAAATACTTGTACAAGTGTCAACGTCGCAAAAAGTGCAAGTGCTGCATCTTTGATAGACAGCACAGATTCTTTTGCAGCATTCATAAAATTGGAAAAAGATTTACGCTGAAGAATAACGGCAATAATTGCAGCAAAAATTAAAATCGTTCCTGGCGAATATAAAATTTCCCAATCAGAAGTTACTCCTTCTACACCAAGTATATTATGCCAAGTAAAATCAATGGCTGTTGTTGTAAATTCCTCTACAACCGGCACAATCCTCGTTAATAAAAGCAATCCTACAACAACTATATAAGGTGACCATGCAGTTAATAAACTCATTTTTGATTTTTCTTCATTCAATTTAAATCCTTCACGAAGCGCACCTTGCCAAGGTTCTCCTTTTGGCATTAAAAATCCTAACCTTGCCGTAATTGTTGCTACGATCAACCCCGTCATTGCACCAAGAATTGAAATGAATTCTGGTCCAAACAACCAAGCATATAGTAAAGCAGATAATGTATAAACAGCTCCAATGAGCAAAGTCCATGGTAATAATGGCAATGCTTCTTTAAACGACTTATTTTTACCAAAGAACTTCGTTAAAATAACTACAATTGTAAATGGTATAAACGTTCCTGCAAACAGATCAAGTGCGGTTATATGTATACCTACTTCTTTGAAAAGTGCAATATCTGCATCCGGTAAATTACTTAAACCAACTACAACAGGTGTACCAACTGCACCAAACGGTACAGGGGCACTATCTGCAATAAGTGCAATCGTTGCAGCTGCCATCGGGTTAAATCCAAGTGCCATCATAAGTGGCCCTGTTACAGCAGCTGGTGTACCAAATCCAGCAGCTCCTTCTATAATGGCACCAAACAAAAATGCCACAATAACAATTTGAACACGCATATCTGCAGAAATATTACGGAATCCTTGATTAATACGATCAACTGCACCTGTATTTTGTAATGTATTGAGTAATACAATCGCACCAAATAAAATTAATAAAATAGTTAATGCTTTATGGATACCTTCCAACATTGAAGCCGATATGGTAAGAACATTCATGTCCCAAACGAAGAATGCAAGAATAATAACAATAATAGCACTATAAAACATTCCCGTTTTCGCCGGCATTTTAAATACAACTAGAAATACAAATGGTGCAATAATAGCCATTAAGGCAACTAATAATAACAAACAATCTACCTCCCTGTATTAAAGCGTTTTCATGATCTATATGTATGGTTAGCAGGTCATCTGATGACTTAATAAAAGAATACCTTTTTTAATTCGATTGGTCAACTAATTTTGTATATTTTAGTTTACTTATTAGTACTTTCTTATTATTTTTTAAAAATTACGTTTAAAAAGACTGTATAAGGTAATTGAAAAATAAATATGTTTACATAGGAAGGGGAAACTGATGAATTACTTAGATGAATTTATTCCAACTCGATTGTTTGAAGGATTACAAACCTTCATTGTAGCAATTTTAGTACTGCTCATTGGATGGTTGTTAGCAATCATCATATCCGGCGCAGTAGAAAAAGCTTTTAGAAAATTAAAGTTGGATGAAAAAATATTTTCTAAAATCCAAAGCGGTGAGGGGGAACAAGTCGATTACAATAAAATAGTTGGTAAGATAGTATTTTATATTTTACTTGTTATTGTGTTCATTGTATTCTTTAATTTACTTAATTTGGACATGATAGCCACTCCATTGTCTGATTTAGTATCGACATTTTTCTTATTCATTCCAGCTGTTCTTAAAGCTGCGATTATTCTTGCTTTAGCATTTATTATTGCCGGTCTATTAAGATGGTTAGTCATTACGTTAGGCAATAAAGCTGGACTCGACAAGTTATTTTCTAAATTGAAAATAGCCGATACAGTAGAAAAAACAGAAGAATATGTTAAAAATGCAGGACAAGTTGTATTCTACCTTATTTTATTGTTGTTCCTGCCTGGTGTATTAGATGCCCTAAATATTAGTGGTGTAGCTGAACCGTTCAGTGATATGCTTGCAACTGTTTTGGGCTTCATACCAGTATTAGTTAAAGCTGCGATTACCTTTGCAATTGGTTGGTTAATTGCTAGCATTGTTAAAAAGATTGTACGTAACTTATTACAAGCAGCAGGATCAGAAAAATTAGTCGACAAACTAAATCTGAATAAAACATTTGAAGGAACTACTCTTGCTGCATTTGTTAGTAATCTTGTGTTTATTATCATCCTGATACCAGTTACAATATCAGCACTTGAGAAACTTAATTTAAAAGGTATTACGGATCCAGCTATCAGCATGTTAAATGAAGTATTTAACTTAATTCCTAGTATCATTATCGCTGCTGCTATTGTCCTAGTTGGTATTTGGCTTGGAAAATTGGTTGGAGACTTTGTCAGTGGATTCCTAGAAAGAGTAGGATTCAATAACATCACAACTAATATGCAGATTGGTTCGAAAGATATTTCTTCAGGAAAAATGGCACCTGCAAATGTTGTCGGTTATATCGTTCAAGTTTTAATTGTATTCTTCTTAGCAATACAAGCATTGAACTTAATTAAGCTGGAATTCTTGGTTAATATAGCAACAGCTGTTACAGCTTACTTACCAAGTGTACTTGCAGCAGTACTTATTCTAGGTATTGCGCTCATCTTGGCAAACATTGTCGAAAAAGTACTCGTCAACATTTTAAATGGGCCTGCTGTACGAATTCTAGCTGGCTTTGCGAAGTATACCATTTATGCTCTAGCAGCATTTATGGCGCTAACTCAATTGGGTATTGCAACTTCCATTGTAGCCTCTGCTTTCACACTGATTCTAGGTGCACTTGCACTCGCATTCGGTTTAGCATTTGGTCTAGGTGGAAAAGAATTCGCACAGAAATATTTGCATAAATTCGATAAAACTATCGAAGAAACAAACGTAAACGATAAGGAATAAACTTCCGAAAATAAATATAAACAGCGGGCGATTATGCCTGCTGTTTTTTTCTTATCAAGCTTGTATTGTGGTAAACTAAATAACAATCATATAGATAGAAATTATAATTGCCTTGATTTTATTTGGAATGCAACAAACAATCTTGATAAAGGAAAGTGGTGTATATAATTTGAGCACAGTTAATTTGTTACTTCGGTTGGAAGGGCTCATAGTTTTCATTTGTTGTTTGTTTTTTTATAATTATCTTAATGGAAATTGGATTTTATTTGTTGTTTTATTGTTTACACCTGACATATCTGCATTGGGCTATCTAATCAATAAAAAAACAGGTACCATTTTGTACAATTGCTTTCACACATATGTTTTACCATTGATCTTGTTGATTATAAGTATATTAATCGCTTCTCATATAATGATTATGATTGGATTGATATGGACGGCACATATTGGCATGGATCGAATTTTTGGATACGGTCTAAAATATGAAGAAAGCTTTCACAGCACTCATTTTAATCGGATTTAATAATAGATACATTCTCTTTAGAGTTCATATTCCTAACAGGAGTCTGAATATTCCGTATAGTTATATGGGATTTATCATTTTAACAAGATTTTATTTTACCAATCATGAGCAGGGAAGCGGCATTCATTTCTGGACCGAGAAGGAGGGATACTAATGTTGGAATACGAATATATGCTTAGATTAATCATAGCTGGGGCGCTTGGGGCACTCATTGGATTGGAACGCGAGAAACGTTTCAAAGAAGCCGGTCTCAGAACCCATTTTCTTGTAGCAATAGGCAGTGCTGTGTTCATGATAGTTTCTAAATATGCCTTTTACGATGTGATTGCAGATGATATCATACTTGACCCTAGTCGTGTTGCTGCAGCCATTCCAAGTGGTATCGGTTTTCTAGGTGCAGGAATGATCCTTATACAACGAACTTCCATCCAAGGCCTTACGACAGCTGCTGGAATCTGGGCGACTGCTGGTATTGGCCTTGCAATTGGTGGAGGCATGTATGGTATTGGAATTTTTTCTGGATTACTGGTGATTGTTGGATTGGAATTTTTGAAACGACTATTTACTGGGATCATTCCAAAGATAGTGGAACTAAATTTGGATGTCACCGACAATGAAACAATCCAAGAAATCATTGAAATATTGACTCAGTCCGATATCGAAATCAAAGATTATAAAGTAAAGGTAAAAAAAGAGGAAAACCAAATCAAATACCATTTACTCATTAAATTACAATCTCAAAAGCGATGGAAAGAAAATGAAATAATAGCGATGTTGCAAAAGTTAGAGGGAATATCCTCCATAAAAGTGGAAACTTAAAAAAACCTTTACCAGAGAATTGTTCTGATAAAGGTTTATTATTATTATATTCATACCGTGCACCCGGCTTCGATGTTGCAACCCTATGCGTTACACAAGTTCATGGCTCAGCCCAGGCAATCCCGCGGCACACAAGAATAACCACTTACTGCTGCTTCCTTCCAGACCTGACAGAATTCATGGGTTCCTGTTGCGCAGGACCTGAACGTCAACACCAATCCCTTGTGGCAGACCATAAAGCTGCCACACCTTAACCGGGAATTCAGCCTTGCTGTAGCGGATTGCAAGTACAGGGCACCGCTAATTCCCCACCTAGCACGGCACTCTTCATTATACTCATTTATATTTTAAAATGCAATGGAAAAAGTTATACTATTTTCTTATAAAATGTAAGTGTACTATCATTAAATTATTTCTTATTACTTTTTTGTTTACGAATTTCCTTGAAAAAATTCGTTAGCATAGTGCCACATTCTTCTGCGAGCACACCACTAGTCACGTTTGATTGGTGATTAAAACGTTTTTCATTACATAAATTCATGAGTGTACCTGTACAACCAGCCTTTGGATCATTAGCACCGTATACAATACGTGGAATTCTAGATTGGACTATTGCACCAGCACACATTGGACAAGGCTCAAGTGTTACATATAATGTACAATCTTCCAAACGCCAACTTCCAATATATTCATTTGCTGCTTTAATAGCAAGTAATTCTGCATGTGATAATGTTGTTTGATCCTTTTCGCGTTGATTATAACCACTAGCAATAACTTTCTTATCATAAACGATTATTGCTCCAATTGGAACCTCACCAATCATTTCTGCTTTTTTTGCTTCATCAATAGCTAATCTCATATATTTCTCATCTAAATCCATATTATATTTCCCTTCTTAGCATATTCTTATAGAACAAATCATAACATTTTAATAGTATTACTGTAGGTAAGGAGGAGAGATTTTGCAAATTCATGTTGTTATTAGTGGTGATACTTTATTTTCCATTGCCAATACATATCAATCTGATGTCGATACAATTATCGCAGTAAATGAATTGAATACAACAAATCTTGTCATCGGGCAAGCACTGGTTATTCCAATAGTAGGCCAATACTACTTCGTGCAACCCGGTGACAGTTTGTTTAAAATTGCAAACTCTTTCAATTTATCGACCGAAGAATTGGCTCGTGTTAATAACATTTCTCCTAGTATGATGCTACCAGTTGGTTTTAGAATTTATATTCCGCCACTCACTAAAGAGGAAATAACTTCTTTCGCTTATGTGGAGCCAATAGGAGAAAGTGTTTCAACCAATTTGGAAAATGCAGTTAGAGAAACAGCTCCATTACTCACTTTTTTAGCTCCCTTTAGTTATCGTGTTAATCGAGATGGAACACTCAATCCACCTCCACTTAACCAATTTCAAGAAATCTCAGGAAATAACCAAACAAGCATGTCGCTAGTCGTAACCAATTTGGAAGGGCCTACTTTCAACTCCGAACTAGCACATATTCTATTAACGGTTCAAGCCGTACAGGATAAATTAATTGATGAAGTTATTAACATAGCGAAAGAAGAAGGTTTTCAAGATGTTCATTTTGATTTTGAATTCATTCCTGAAGATGATCGAGAGGCTTACAATAACTTTTTAAGAAAAATAGCACCACGTTTGCATCAAGAAGGCTTATTATTGTCCACAGCACTCGCACCGAAAACAAGTAGTACGCAGACTGGATTGTTATATGAAGCCCATGATTATGCAGCACATGGAGAAATTGCTGACTTTTCCGTTCTTATGACATATGAATGGGGGTATAGTGCTGGTCCGCCGCTTCCCGTTTCCCCAATCAATGAAGTCCAAAAAGTACTCGATTATGCGATTAGTGTCATGCCATCTGATAAAATATTAATGGGACAAAACTTATATGGTTATGATTGGACATTACCCTTCGTACAAGGGGAGAGTTTCGCTCGTGCCATCAGTCCACAACAGGCCATTGCAATTGCCAGAGAACACGGAGTAGAAATACAATTTGATGAAACCGCACAAGCACCATTTTTTAATTATGTTGATACAGAAGGTTTAGAACATATCGTATGGTTTGAAGATGCACGGTCCATCCAAGCAAAATTTGATTTAATAAAACAACTTAACTTAAAAGGAATTGCTTATTGGAAATTAGGGCTTTCTTTTCCTCAAAATTGGCTACTGTTGGACAATAATTTTAGTATAGAAAAAAGTGATTAGAATTTTTATAACTACTTCCTTGAAAAAGGATCTTCTTTAGTCATCTCTAAATTAAATGGATAAACAGCCATATAGATAACAACAGCTACCGTCGCCCATGCAAACGTCCAAATACGATCCATATCCAAGGATGGTAAGATAAATAATATAATTACCGCCGCAATTAAAGAATACATGAAGTCTCTGCGGCGAAATTTTTTTGCATAATTTCTTTTATTACAATAGGGGCACCTAAGAAAAAAGCTATTTTTCAAGGCTTGCCAGTATGTCCATTGTGTATGGCAATGCTGACAAACTGGTAATTGTGCCATAGAATCCCTCCGTTATCGTTAATCTTTTCCTAGTTCCATGGATCGCTTTGCAGCATTTTGGACGCATGTTTCGACCGCATGTTGGAAATCACATGCTTCTAACGTCTGGATACCTGCATGCGTGGTGCCATTTGGACTTGTTACATTTTTTCTTAAAGTGGCTGCAGATTCTGGACGAGATTTCAACATATTACCTGCACCTATAATCGTTTGTGTTATCAATTCTTTCGCTGTTTCCTTATCTAGTCCTTCTTTTTCTGCTGCACTTTCCATTGCTTCAACCAAATAATATACATAAGCTGGACCACTGCCAGATATACCGGTAACAGCATGCATTTTATCTTCTTCTACAATGGATACGGTTCCGATTGCTTCAAACATTTTTTTAGTCAATGCAAGATGTTCATCTGTCGCAAATTTTCCTTTTGCTATAGCGGTGGCAGAATAACCAATCATTGCTGATGTATTAGGCATGGTACGAATTACTGCTACATCTTTCCCTATATTTTTTTGGATAAATTCAGTGGAAATTCCAGCTATAACAGAAATAACAACTTGATGATCTTCGATGTATTCACTAGTATCCATTAACGCATCTTCTAAATCATAAGGCTTCGTTGCAAATACAACAACATTCGCATCTTTAATCGCTTCTTTTTTATTCGAATCAGTAACTACTTGATAAGTATCTTTCATTTCCTGCAATCTCGATTGGTTATCTTTATTCGTAACATATATTTGCTCACTATTTAAGAAACCTGTATTTATTATACCAGCAATTACGGCTTCTGCCATTGATCCCGCACCAATAAATGCAACTTTTTCTACCATTAAAATCACTCCTTAAAATATAAAAAACTCATTCCCCATCCTGTTAAAGGACGGAAAATGAGATTGTTATCCGCGGTACCACCTTGAATTGGCTTTATTAAAAAGCCCACTTCATCATTTTTTAACGCAAGTTACATTTGCGGTCAGCTTCCATTCTGACAACTCCCAGTTAGGTTCAATGCCATCTGTTTTAAAGGGATCTTTCAGCCGGTGAATCCCCGTCTCTTTTAAACGATTTTGCATTTACTATTCTCTTCATCGTTGTTATTTTTGTATTATTTAAAATAATATGTAATTCCAGCTAGTTTGTCAAGTTATTATACTTTATGTATCGGAACATCTGAAGAAAAAATTTATACAGATTTTATGATATAATACAGGAAAATGATTGATACATACAGGGAGGACTTCTAATGAAAGCAGGACCAGCACTTAGACAATTGACTTCTCATCGTGCCATACACGAGGGAGCCCAAGATGAAGCGAAATCATTAACTGCGGATATGATTCAACTTTACCATGCGGGCGAAGATAAAGATGCATTACAAACAGCTAGAATGCTATTAAAACATTGGGAAGAAAAAATCATCGCACATGCAGATACAGAAGATGAAGGATTATTTCCAGATTTATTACAAAAGGATGAAACAGATCAAAAGGGTATTCATATGATGATGCGTGATCATGATTTATTTCGACAGATTGCTGCGTCCATCAAGGAAACCCTCGATCAAGATAATAAGGTCACACAAGAAATGATTTATGAATTCACATCACTTATTATTATCAATGGACTCCACCATAAAGGGGAAGAGAAGTACATTTTTAATCATGAAGCATGAAAAAACCTTAAGGATTTAATTTCCTTAAGGTTTTCTTTTTGGAAGGAGGAAGAGGGATTCGAACCCCCGCGGGCTTTGACACCCCTTTCGGTTTTCAAGACCGACCCCTTCAACCAGACTTGGGTATTCCTCCAAAAAATAAATAATTTTATTGTTAATCGATTGTTTTGTTGCTCGAGCGAACAACATAAATTATTGTACTCGATTTATTTAATAGTGTCAACAAAAATATTAATATTTTTGTA
>DATGUH010000116.1:0-13132 GCA_035301445.1 Pseudogracilibacillus sp.
AATTCCGCCAGCACCAGCTGGAATGAAAGTTGCCATAGCAATGAACAATGCTAGAAAACGGGCATCCTTCCAAGGTAACTTCTTAAACCAACCGAATAACCCTTTGCCACCTTTTTTACGTCCTGCGCGTTCCATTATTGCAAACATTGCAAAAGCAGTCATTAAAGAAGGAATAGAGATAGCCAGACTCATGAATACGTGCATATATTTTAATCCTTCAGAAAATCCTGGATCGACAATTTGGTGGTGAAATCCACCAGGAATGTTCAAAATCACTAACATAAAGACAACTACTCTTGCTAACGTATCACTGAATTGACGTCCGCCAATTATTTTAGGCATTGCTACATACCATGCAGATACAGCTGTTAAATACCAGACGTTTACAAGTGTGTGACCGAAACTCCAGAACAAAGTACGACTTAAAAGAACATTAATACCTTCTGTTACTCCGAATGCCCAAGGAATCAGCATAAAAACTTCTACTGCAACACCAACCGTTCCTCCGAACAATAAAATGAATACCCCTGTAGCAAAGTAAGATAAAAGTGGTATATGCTGACCACGATTTTGTTTACGCCAAACAAATACATTAATGAATACTCCAATAGCTGCAGTCCAAATACCAAGAACAACAAGTAAAAGACCTACATAGAACCAACCTGAAGCTGCAAGTGGGGGATAGAAGGTGTACAATACAGATGCTTCACCGATAATAATTTGTGAAGCAGCTAGCGCAACACCAGCCATAATTAAGCCAAAAGAAATCCAACCCATTTTCCTGATTCTTGGTAGCAAGCCTCCAAGCGTATGTGAAACTCCTGCATAAAAATAACCAATCAAAAAGGTAATCGTGAAAACGAGTATTAATAATACACCATGAACGGTAAGTACTTGGTAATAATTAAACCAGTTTGGTAGTGTGAGTAAGCCAGCACGTTCCAATCCTTGTACAAGTCCAAGTAGTCCTCCAACAAGTAGTACAGCAAATGAAACTGTGAAAAATGTGAGCGATAATTTCGCATCTTTTTCATTCGTTCCTAAATATTTTTTTAGATTTTTATCTGCTTTATCTTTATAAGAATGTAATACGGCTTCCATCTTCCTTTCCTCCTCCCACTATTTTACTGTAATAGTCATAGCCATCATCTGGTGTCCTGCACCGCAATATTCGTTACATATTCCGAGGTATTCCCCAGGTTCATTAAATGTGTGAGAAATCTTTTGTACGTGACCTGGAAGAACCATCGCATTAATATTTGTATCGACTACTTGTATACTGTGAACAACGTCTTTTGATGTCATGATAAAGTTTACTTTAGCACCAGTTGGAACTTCGATTTCACCTGGATCAAAACTAAATGTTTGCAAAGTCATAACAACATCATATTCATTGTCTCCAACCTCATAAACCCCTGGTTCACTGAACAGTTCATGTTCATCGACCTTTTCTGGATCAAGCGTTTCTTTGTAGCTAGGTGGTCCCATTTCCAAAGCGAATGTTTGGTACCCAGTTACAATCATGGATCCAAAAATAATAACAACTGCAATAATAAGCCAAATTTCTTCAAACCGATGCATGTTAAAGACCCCCTTAAACTCTAGTTAAATAGAAATAGAATAATAATAAGATGAACAGAGTGATGCCGCCTCCAACAAAAACAAGTGTAGAAATCAATGTCCCTTTTAGAGAATCCATTTCTTCTTGCTCCATGTCTTTCTTTTCTTTATCAAGTACGCTCATCTGTCTTCCTCCTCATCATGCTTATTATTGAATCAATTTCTAATTGGATCTATCTGTTTATTGTTGAATTGAAATTGATTCAACCGAACTAACTTCATTGTAAAATAAATAAATGATATTAGTGTGATAATTATCACATGTAAAAACAGGATAAAAACCCTAAACAAATGTAAAGAATTATAAATAGAAACTGCCAAAGCCTCATATAATGAGGTTTATTGTTGAAAAACTATGAGAAATTTATAAATGTGGAGAGTTCCTAATTATGACTAAATAAGGACAAAACGAAATAAGAATAAAAATATTTTTAAAAGCGGGGGGATTTTAATATATGCACGCATATTTTTGAGAAGAATGGATGATAAATCAAATCGAAAACTTATAAAAAATTATGAATGTATAAGAAATCTTAAGTTCAATGCACAAGAGGATGGGAGAATAATATGTGTTTACAAACAGAGAATATCTGTGTAAAATAATGATTGTTATTTTAAAAATGTCTCAGTAGCTCAGCTGGATAGAGCAACGCCCTCCTAAGGCGTAGGCCGCAGGTTCGAATCCTGCCTGGGACGTAAAATAAAAAAATAAAACCATTCATGTATGCTGTTTAAACAACATACATGAATGGTTTTAATGAAGATATAGCAATTGAATGTTAGATTTTTTTGTTAAATGAACGCTTAATGGTTAAAAGCAGTATTTTACCAATGGACAATAAAAATCCCCTTACAGAAAGCGGAGTGGAAAATTCCGTTAACTGTAAGGGGAATTCATTTGGATATAAAGAATGTTTGTATTAATATACTATTCATTTCCTCTCTCTACCGCTCGGTGAATAATATATTGTATAAAATCCATTACTTCTTTTCTGTCATTATCATTTATATAATTCAATTTACTAATATCTTTAAAAGGCAATTCACTGATTCCAAGTGTATCTATTACTTCATTAAGCATTTTAGGTGAATAATATATGGGTGTTTGTTCACTTAATTCACGACCAAGCAGGTAATCGGAGCTTGTATCTAAAACAGAAGCAATTTTATCTAACTCATAATCTCGAATTGGTCTTTCCTCAGACTCAATTCGATTCATGACGCTTTTATTTATATCTACAAGTTGAGCCAAATATGCTTGACTCCAATTTTTTTCTTCTCTTAAACGGATGATTCTCTCCCCGATTCCCGTTATATTCACAGTAAATCCCTACCTTTGAACTATATACGAATATATTATCATGTTTCCGTCATAGAAAAACAAAAGTTGCCAAAACAGAAAAGTAATGCTTTGACATTTCTATATTAGCAACTTATAATGTAGGTCAATATTACTATTTAGAAAAAGGGTGCATCCAAATAAGATGAATAGGAAACCAAGGCTTAATTTAGATTTTATCAAACAGAGAAGAGTGCAGTTGGGGCTAACGAATCAGAAAATGGCGGAAAAGCTATCATTTAAAAATGCTTCAACATATTTCAAATATGAGAATGGAACTTATATATTTAAGGCAAGTCATTTACCAATTCTAGCGGAATTATTTCAATGTAGTATGGATGATTTTTTTATATTTGAAAGAAGCAAATGAATGATTAATTATAAATTGTTTAAAGGTGGCTTTAAAATGATCTGAAAGGAAAGAAGATGAAAACTTATTATTTCATTTTTAATAAAAATTGTCGGTATAGGCGTTGCGTTCAACAGGTTATTAGTGATAATAGAAACAGTGCAGAAAAAATAATGATGCAAAAATATGGTACTTGTTGGAGAGCTTCTTTTACTCAGAATGAATTTAATGACTTGATTCGTAATAAAAAATACTCGGAATTAAAGCCGCTCACATCCATTTATGTTTAATTTTCTCATTAAAAAAAGGCTGTATACATAGATAACAGCCTTTTAGATAGAATTAATTGTTCAGTTGTTTTATAAATCTTTTTAATACTGCTGGTAAGTCTGGCCATGCATGTCCGGAAACAAGGTTCTTTTCTTCGTAGTGTGGTTCATCAACATATATTGCACCTGCAGCCTCCACTTCAGGCTTACATGCGATATATGCTGTCATTTTACGATTTTTAATATGTTCTGGTACAACTGCTAAAATCATGCTACCATGACAGACAGAAGCAACCGGTTTATCTGCTTCAAAGAAATGGCTCACTATTTTAGGAATATGTTTATTCATTCGAACATGTTCCGGGGAACGCCCTCCAGGGATGAAAAGTCCGTCATAATCTTCTGGGTTAATATCTTCAAAAGCTGCATGCGCTTCAATGAGATAGCCTGGTTTTTCTGTATATGTTTCCCAGTCAGTAAAATCATGAACAACAGTGTGTATTTGTTTCTTACTTGCTGCTGCAATAGTAGCTTCATAACCCTCTTCTAAAAAACGGTAATACGGATAATATATCTCTAAAGATTCTACCGCATCTCCTGCTAAGATCAATATTTTTTTAGACAAATTCATTCCTCCCTAAAAAATAAGTTTTCTTATATTCTATTATATTTTCAATTAAATGAATTGTCTAATATTACAGGTGGAAAAGAACGGTAGAATAAACACGAAAAAACATGTATACTAAACAACAGAAACCCTATACAAAGTCAGGAGAGAATAATGAGTAAAGATAATATCTTATTGTTGCCCAACACTATTGCGGAAATGGAGCTTGAAATTGAATCGCTCATGCAAAAGAAAGACTTTGAGAAGGCCTTAAATAACTTGGAGTTGTTACTAAAACATAACCATTGTACCTACATGGTTTATAGGGACACCCTGACTTGTCTGATGAAATTACATCATACAAACGAAGCTGTTGATTTGTGTGAAAAACTTCTCATGGATAAACAGTCCGAATTTTACTATGATTATTTGGAATTCTACATTATACTACTTTATGAATCAGAAGCATACTCAACTTTGATTCATGTCTTTGAAACGGAAAAAAACAACATGCCTCATGAATATGCTGATAGAACAGAAAAGTTTAAAGTATTAGCTTTGCAAATGAGGACATGGCAGCAGGAAGAAAAACTTTCTAAATTATTAGATGCGGTACAAAAAAAGGATGCTCTAGCTCAACATCGTATCATTTTGCAGTGGAGAAGGAACCAATTGCCATTGCCTGAATTGTTTAAAGAGATGTTATCTGAGGAAGACATTCACCCTGTAGTTAAAACAGAATTGTTTATCATTTTACAAGAAGCTGATTACCAAGAGGAAGTAATTATAAATAAAGCTGGCAAATCACTATCTTTTTCGCCAAGATTTATGTTACCTTTAGAAAAACATCCTAGTTATTTAAAAAGCATGGAAACAATAGAGGAAGTTGAACAGCAAAATCCTGTATTATATATACTAACAAAAGAAATCATCGATCATTATATGTTTGTCTTATATCCTGTATTGCATGATGCAAAAGATGCTGAGGTGATAGCTAGGCATGCATTGGCAATTGCCAAAAGAAATTTAGGGATAGATGATTCATCTACAATGGAAAATGATAAATTAATCCAAAACATAATGATGAATCTAGAAAGATATCAGGAGATAATGTTATAAATTAAATCCATTTTTAAATGTAGAATATAAAACAATTCATTTGAAAGCATTTCACTATATGTTATAATTTAATGGTTGAAATTTAAAGGTGCGAAATCAAACAAATTATATGAAAATGATATTATATTATATGGAGGTAACGACATGACAGTAACAGCAAATTGGGAAAAACAAGAAGGTAATGAAGGGACCCTGACGATAACAGTATCGGCAGATCAATTCGATGATGCGTTGGATCATGCATTTAAGAAAGTTGTTAAAGACGTTTCACTACCTGGATTTAGAAAAGGAAAAATCCCACGTCCAATATTTGAGAAACGATTCGGTGTAGAATCACTTTATCAAGATGCCGTGGATTATGTGCTATCACCAGCGTATAGTGAAGCAATTGATCAGACTGGAATTTTCCCAGTGGCACAACCAGATGTGGATATCGATGAAATCGAAAAAGGAAAGGACCTCATTTTCAAGTGTGAAGTAACTGTAAAACCAGAAGTGAAGTTGGGAGAATATAAAGGTCTTGAAGTGGAAGATGAGACAGCTACTGTAACAGATGAAGATGTAGAAGAAGAAATGAAACGTCTACAGGAGTCTCAGGCAGAACTTGTTCTAAAAGAAGAAGGAAGTATTGAAGAAGGAAATACTGCTGTAATTGATTTTGAAGGCTTTTTAGATGGTGAAGCTTTTGAAGGTGGAAAAGCAGAGAACCATTCATTAGAGATTGGAGCCCAACAATTTATCCCTGGCTTTGAAGAACAGTTAGTTGGAAAAGAATCTGGAGAGGAAACAGAAATTAAAGTAACTTTCCCAGAGGATTATCAAGCTGAAGAGCTTGCAGGGAAAGAAGCAACATTCAATGTGAAAATTCATGAAATAAAAGAAAAAGATATTCCAGAGCTAGATGATGATTTCGCAAAAGATGTCGATGAAGAAGTTGACTCTCTTGAAGCATTAAAGGAAAAGAAAAAAGACGAATTATTAAAGCAAAAAGAGCAAGAAATTGAAAATAACAAGCGTGAAACATTGTTAAATAAAGTAACTGAAAATGTAGAAGTAGACATTCCAAAAGCTATGGTGGATACTGAGCTTGATCAAATGCTTAAAGAATTTGAACAACGTCTTCAAATGCAAGGTATGACACTAGATAATTACTTCCAGTTTTCTGGTCAGTCTGAAGACGAATTGAAAGACCAAATGAGAGAAGATGCGGAAGCACGTGTTAAAACAAATTTAACACTGGAAGCAATTGTCGATGCCGAGGAACTTGAAGTAACAGAGGAAGATATTGATAAAGAAATTGAAAAAATGGCAGGCATGTACAACATGGAAGCCGAACAAATTAAAGGAATGCTTGGTGGAAACACAGATATGCTGAAAGATGATTTGAAAATGCAAAAAGCTGTTAATTTCCTACTAGATGAAAGTAAAGCAGTTTAAGAAATCAACAAGGTGCGAAAATAAATTTGCACCTTGTTTTGCCTATTCAAATCAGATAAGCGGAATAATACAAAAGTTAACCACGTATACTAGTACAACGACACACAAAAGGAACAATGTATCGAATATTGATTAGACTGAATTGTTGTATTTTCCATCATGTATCTGATATGATGACAATAATACTCGAGAGATTGTTAAGTGTTTAAACATATAGGGGTGATTTAGTGTGATTAAATTTAACGAAGAGAAGGGTCAGTTAAAGTGTTCTTTCTGCGGAAAAGATCAAGAATCTGTTCGTAAGTTAGTGGCTGGGCCTAGTGTATATATATGTGATGAATGTATTGAATTGTGTACTGAAATTGTGGAAGAAGAACTTGGTATGGAAGAAGATGTAGAGATAGAAGAAATACCAAAACCACAAGAAATATGTGAAACGCTTGATGAATATGTTATTGGACAGGAAGAAGCGAAAAAGAATTTATCTGTTGCAGTATACAATCATTATAAGCGTGTGAATACAGCTAAATCAACAACAGACGATGTAGAGTTGTCAAAAAGTAATATTGCAATGTTAGGGCCAACTGGAAGCGGTAAGACATTGCTTGCACAAACATTGGCACGTATTCTAAATGTCCCGTTTGCTATTGCAGACGCTACATCGCTTACAGAAGCTGGTTATGTAGGTGAAGATGTTGAAAATATCTTGCTTAAATTAATTCAAGCTGCTGATTATGATGTAGATAAAGCCGAAAAAGGTATTATTTACATTGATGAAATTGATAAAGTAGCACGAAAATCTGAAAATCCATCCATCACAAGAGATGTGTCTGGGGAAGGGGTACAACAAGCACTTCTTAAAATATTGGAAGGAACTGTCGCTAGTGTGCCTCCACAAGGTGGAAGAAAACATCCTCATCAAGAATTTATTCAAATTGATACATCGAACGTTTTATTTATTGTTGGTGGTGCGTTTGATGGAATTGATCAAAACATTAAACGCCGTCTTGGTAAGAAAGTAATTGGGTTTGGCGGCGAACAAGAACATGAGGAAATGGATACTGGTGAGTTATTAACTAAAGTATTACCAGAGGATTTACTAAGTTATGGTTTGATTCCAGAATTCATTGGTCGTTTACCAGTAATTGCAAGCTTAAAACCATTGGATGAAGATGCCTTGGTTGAAATATTGACCAAACCTAAAAATGCTTTAGTCAAACAATACGAAAAAATGTTCATGATTGATGATGTCGAACTGGAATTTGAAGAAGATGCTTTAAGAGAGATTGCAAAGGATGCAATGGAAAGAAAGACAGGAGCACGTGGTCTACGTTCCATTATCGAAAGCATTATGCTTGATATTATGTTTGAATTGCCTTCTAGAGATGACATTGAAAAGTGTATTATTACGAAAGAAACAGTATTGGATAAAGATGTATATCCAAAACTACTGTACACAGATGGCACTATTGAAGAAAGCAAAAAAAGCATCCCAAAAGAAAGTGCTTAAATTAGATTCCAACAAATGTACAAGGACTGATACCAACATGTTCCTGTTTGATGAACGGAAGATTGTTGGCATCAGTCTTTTCTTGTTTATACATAATTAAATAGGAAATACTATATTACATACAACATCTGAATGATTTAAGGGGGTTCTTACTTTGAAAAAAGAAAAATTGCCCTTGTTACCACTGAGAGGCATGATTGTATTTCCATCCGTCGTACTTCATCTTGATGTTGGTCGGGAAAAGTCAATTGCCGCATTAGAAACGGCTATGTTGTCTGATCAGTTAATTCTTTTAACTGCTCAAAAGGAATCATCTATTGAAAAACCTTCATCTGATGAAATACATCGAATTGGCACTGTAGCAAAAATAAATCAAATGTTAAAATTGCCTAATGATACTGTTCGTATTTTAGTAGAAGGAAAGTATAGAGCTGAAATTACTGAATTTATAGATGATGAAAAAAGCTCTGAAGTTGAAATTCGGAAAGTAACAGACATACATGGCGATCATTATGAAGAAGAAGCATTGATGCGTCAATTACTTATGCAGTTTGAGAAATACATTAATTTATCTAAAAAATTATCACATGAAACATTAGAAACTGTTTCTGACATCGAGGAACCAGGGCATCTTGCATTTATGATTACTTCACACTTGCCAATAAAATTGAAAGATAAACAGAAAGTGTTAGAAACGGATGATATTAAACAAAGACTACAATCTTTACTTACCATTATTACAAATGAACAAAAAGTATTGGATTTAGAACATAAAATTGGTAAACGTGTTCAAACATCTATGGAAAAAACACAAAAAGAATATTATTTACGTGAACAAATGAAAGCAATTCAAAAAGAATTAGAGGGAGGAGAAGGAAAGCTTAGTGAAACGGACCAATTACGTAAAGATATTATAGATAGGGAAATGCCGGAAAAAGTAACGGAAATAGCAATGAAGGAATTGGACCGTTATGAACGAATTCCGCAATCTTCGGCAGAGAGTAATGTTATCCGAAATTATTTAGATTGGCTTATTGATTTGCCATGGCGGGAAGAAACAAAAGATGCTATTAATATTGATAAAGCAGAAGCAATATTGGACCAAGATCACTATGGACTTGATAAGGTAAAAGAAAGAATACTCGAATACCTTGCAGTGCAGAAATTAACGAATGCTATAAAAGGCCCAATACTTTGCCTAGTTGGCCCACCGGGTGTTGGTAAAACGTCATTAGCTAAGTCAATTGCGAGATCAATTGGCCGGAATTTCGAACGAATATCGTTGGGCGGTATACGGGATGAAGCAGAAATTAGAGGACACCGTCGTACATATATAGGTGCAATGCCAGGTCGAATTATTCAAGGAATGAAAAAGGCCGGTACAATTAATCCAGTATTTCTACTAGATGAGCTAGACAAAATGGCGAATGATTTTCGAGGCGATCCAGCATCAGCTATGTTGGAAGTACTTGATCCGGAACAAAATCAAAATTTCAGTGATCATTTTATTGAAGAAACATATGATTTATCTAATGTATTGTTTATAGCAACGGCTAATTATGTTAATAATATTCCTGGACCATTGCTTGACAGGATGGAGTTAATTTCTATACCAGGTTATACAGAAGTGGAGAAACAACATATTGCTAAAGAACACTTAATACCAAAGCAACTATTAGAAAATGGTTTGCAAAAAGGTAAGTTGCAAATTCGGGACGATGCTTTACTTATGTTAATTCGGCAATACACAAGAGAAGCAGGTGTACGGAGTCTTGAGCGAACAATAGCAACATTATGTAGGAAAGCTGCAAAAATAATCATTTCTGGTAACCAAAAACGAGTCGTTGTAACACAAAAAAGATTAGAAGAATTTTTGGGGCGTCCTATTTATCGTTATGGTCAAATGGAAAAAGAAGATCAAATAGGTACAGCTACAGGACTAGCGTATACAGCGGTAGGTGGGGACACACTGTCTATAGAGGTAACTCATTATGCTGGTAAAGGCGAACTTATTTTAACGGGTAAACTTGGCGAAGTAATGAGAGAATCTGCTCAAGCGGCATTCAGTTACATACGTTCACGAGCAAATGACCTCCAAATCAATCCGGATTTTTATAAGAATGATGATATTCATATCCACGTACCAGAAGGAGCTACACCTAAAGATGGTCCATCGGCTGGGATTACAATGGCAACTGCACTTGTTTCAGCCTTGTCTGGAAGAGCGGTTAGAAGAGATGTTGCTATGACTGGAGAAATCACGTTACGTGGAAATGTATTGCCAATTGGTGGACTGAAAGAAAAATCTCTAAGTGCGCACCGAGCTGGTATTACAACAATTCTAATTCCTTATGAAAATGAGCGGGACATAGAAGACATTCCAAAAAGCGTTCGTGATGATCTCACTTTTATTCCAGTTAAACACTTGGATGAAGTTTTGCAATATGCATTGGTGGTGACAAAAGATGAAAATAAACAAAGCTGAATATATCATCAGTGCTGTAAGTGCTGAACAATATCCACAGGATGGGTTATCAGATATTGCGCTGGCAGGACGCTCTAACGTTGGCAAGTCTTCATTTATTAATCGTTTAATCAATCGAAAAAATCTCGTACGCACTTCTGCTAAGCCTGGAAAAACTCGTACACTGAATTACTTCCGAATCAATGATGATTTTTATTTTGTTGATGTACCTGGATATGGCTTTGCTAAAGTTTCCAAGCAAGAACAAGCTAAGTGGGGACAGATGATGGAAGAATATTTTGAGACGAGAGAGATGTTAAAGGCAGTTGTTTTAATTATTGATTTACGACATGGTCCAACAAAAGATGATTTGCAAATGATTGAATACATAAATTATTTACAAATTCCACTCATTATTATTGCGACAAAACTTGATAAGATTCCCAAAAGTAAGCGGGCGAAGATGATTAAGCAAACAGAGAAGGCATTGTTAAATTATGAAGTAGCTGCGATTATTCCTTTTTCTGCTGAAACAAGTGAAAATAAAGCATTGGCCTGGGAAGTTATAGAATCCTACTTATAAAAATAATGCGGTCAGTTGAAGTTATATCCTTCAACATGCCGCATTATTTTTTAAATTTTAATAAATATATTCCTAGCACGATTAATACGACCGGCCAAAATGTTGCTAAAAAGTCTTGCACTCCATATAACCAATCGAACCCTTTTGGCAAGGTAACGGAAAAAATCATTAATAAACTTAAACCAATTAGAATTACACCGGGAACGAATCCTTTCTTTGTTTTGAAGAATCTCGCTAAAAACGCGATTCCGACTATTAAGGCGTAGATAGACCAATGATCGAACCAAAAATCATAATTTTCTAAACCGTGAAAATGAATGCCCAATCCGAGTAATAAAACACCTGTAAAAATATGTTCATATTCGCTTGCGGAGAAACTATGAATTAAAAAAGAGATTCCTATAATGATTAAAAATGTCGGCCAAGAGTAAAACTTGTCAAACATTTGCAAGTCTAATTGTTGTATCAAAAAGTAAATACCAAGACCTATTAGGATATAGGCGGTAAATGCATTATGTTTTTTCATTTATTTTGAAGGACCTCCTCTCACATCCATTTCTATCTTATTATAATTTATGAAAATGAACAAGCTATTTTTCAAAGTTGAATCATAATCCTTCCTTTATGAACATATTGTATATTAATGGTTATTCGAGAGGGAGGATACATATGGAGAATAACAAAGATTTTATAGCTTTTAATTTAGATGAATCATTGTATTTCGAACATGGACAAGAAATTTCTGAAATGGTTTCTATTTCACTGGATCCAGATATAACATTAGAAAGACAAGAAACATATGCTCAAATATCTGGTGTCATTGTTTTAAACGGAACATATGAGAAAGTATCAGATCAATCGGCAAGCCAACCTTATGTAACTCAAGACCAGCAAGATAAATATATTGAAAAAATTGTTGATCATCATAATGGCACAACTGCTGATTTTTATCATCGCTTTCCAATAGAAATTAGTATCCCAAAAGAACGTGTAAATCGCTTAGAAGATGTACGTGTAAAGATTGCTGTATTCGATTATGAATTGCCTGATCATCACACTGTAAAATTATCTGCAACAGTACATATTACAGGGCTGATGGAAGAAGTAGAAGTAGAAAAAATAGAAGAGGAAGATATTGTAGTCGAAGAGATAGAAGAGAAAGACTTCGTTATAGAAGATATAAAAGATACGGAAAATATTGAGGATGCGAAAGATACAAGAAAAACAGATGATGTAGTAAAGGATGAAAAAAAATCAGTAGAGCAACCTGAAAACCAGATAATAGAAACAACAGATGAACATGTTGAGGTAGCTAACGATGATGAAGAAGTAATTGAAAGTGATGCAAGAGTTAATATAGAGGATGATGCAGAAGCAGATGTGGAGACTTTAGAACAAGAAGAAACAGAAGGAGAACAGGAGATTGATATTTCCCTTCAAAAGACAGAACAAGAAGAGGAAATAGAACAAGTGAAGGATGTTCAGTTTTTGACAGAATTATTTGCCAGTGATGAAGAAGAGATGCAAACGACAGTAACTATATATATCAGTCAAGAAACAGATACGATTGAATCTATTGCCAAACGTTTTGAGATTCCTACTTTAAGATTGATTAAGGACAATGATTTGGCTGGTGATAAAATTTCAACTGGTCAGTTACTCTATATCCCAAGAACATGAAGTCCCCCCAGAGAATAAGAGGCCACTGAAAATCTTATGACTTTTCAGCAAAATTAAAGATTTATAATGAAAAAGACGACTCTAATTCTTTTTTGGAAATTTTGAGTCGTCTTTTTATGGATTTTTGTATTCTTTTTTGCTTATTTTACCTCATC
>DATGUH010000117.1:0-14068 GCA_035301445.1 Pseudogracilibacillus sp.
TAACCTTTGAGGTGGAAAAGGGAGACATAGTAGGGTTCATTGGAATAAATGGTTCAGGGAAATCAACCTTATCCAATATCATTGCAGGAATTGTACCCGAGACTTCTGGTTCCGTAATGGTTAATGGAGAAACATCGTTAATAGCAGTGGCTGCAGGTCTTAAGGAAGATTTGACTGGTAGAGATAATATTGAATTAAAATGCTTAATGCTAGGTTTTACGAAACAAGAAATTAAAGCATTAGAAGCAGGAATCATTGAATTCTCTGAGTTAGGTCACTTTATTGACCAACCTGTAAAGACATATTCCAGTGGGATGAAATCGAGACTAGGCTTTGCTATATCTGTAAACATCGATCCAGAAATATTAATCATTGATGAGGCACTGTCGGTAGGGGACAAGGCTTTCGCTGAAAAAAGCTTTAACAGAATGCAAGAATTTAAAAAGTTAGGAAAAACAATGATTTTTGTCAGTCATTCTATTGGGCAAATGAAAAAATTTTGCGAAAAAGTTTTATGGTTAGAATTTGGTTTAGTTAAGGACTTTGGAACGGTAGGAGAAGTTATTCCTAAATATGAAAAATTTTTAAGGGAATGGCAAAGAATGTCCAAAGAAGAAAAGGAAATGTATAAAGACAATGCTCTTCTTCAGGAAGGAAGAGGTCTGAATTTAGTTGATTTGAAATTAAACAATAAGAAAATAGTGAAAAATAATGAATATACAAAGGATTTAACAAGTCGTATGGGGCACATAAAGGGAGGGTTATCGCATATTTATACCACGCTCGAGTCCATGGAGGGAATATCCTCAGAGCCATATAAACATAGTGCTTATTATATAAAAAAAGAAGCATTTTTTCATGAAGAAAGATATTTTTTATTAAGTAATCATCCTAGTGCGATAAGTGGTACGGTAGGTTGGATGAATGCTATTGATGTGATAAGTCATATGCATATTTTAATCGATAATGACGAAAAGCATTTTATCATTACTGGAGCAGGGGCAGGGTACAACCGTCCTTGGGGCGGTAAAAATAATTTAGTGATAACGGATTTGCGTGCATACAAGGGTGATGAATTTACAGTGAAGGTTACGGAAAAAGTAGGAGCTAACCTTTGGTATTACGGTTCCCTTAATGGCGTATATATTTGGATACATGCGAACCATTTGAAAATAATCAATCTAAAGTGATTTATCTCTGCCCGGCTAAACTTGAAAATAAAATGAGATGCAATATGAGGGAAGTAGGTATTAAATTCCCCTCTAACTACCAATACTAGTGATACGCTTTGTCGAATCATATCAGGTGTTGTTGGAGGGAATTATGTTTATCAAGAAAACCATTCGAAAAATGGTACCTTATCAAATACGTTTTTTACTGAATCCTTTATGGAAGTTTTTAATGTATCCAAGTTTTCGCCTACGTGCCTTATATAATAAAATTCGTGACAGTAAACCAGTTGATCAACACATGGTTTTTTATGAAGCCTATAATGGTAGAAGTATGACTGGAAATCCCTATGCTGTGTTTATATATTTATTGAACCATCCTGCATATAAGCAGTTCAGACATGTATGGGTAATCGTTGATGAAAACAGTGTCCCCCTATATATAAGGTCACATCCACGAGTAACGGTTGTTACATATCAAAGTCAAGATTACGCCAAGTATCTTGCAACAGCCAAATACCTCATCAATAATACATCCTTTCCTTTCTATTTTCATAAGCGAAGGGAACAGATTTACGCGAACGTTTGGCATGGAACTCCTCTTAAAACAATGGGGATGGACATTAAACAAAGAGGGTTTGCTGATCATAAAAATATTCAACGGAACTTTTTGTTTACGGATTATTTCATTAGTCCTAATCAATATACGTATGAAAAACTTCTAAAATCCCATGACGTATATACACTTTTTAACGGAGCTATTTTAGATATAGGCTATCCTCGAGTTGATTTAATGTTCGGTGTGAATAAAGAAATGGTAAGAAACCGTTTGGGTATTGATGACGATAAGCAAGTTATACTCTACGCTCCGACTTGGCGTGGAACTTTAGGAAATAAAGATAATCAAAGTCAAAAAATCTTAGATGATGTAAAAGAAATGCAAGAAAAATGTCAGAACGCAACTGTTTTAGTAAAAGCACATTACTATGCGCAGGAGTTTTTTAAGAAACAAGGAGAAGGACATTTACTTGTACCGAATACCATAGATACAAATGAAGTACTATCTGTCATCGATATTTTAATCACGGATTATTCCAGCGTCTTCTTTGAATTTTTACCTACAAAAAGACCTGTTATCTTTTATGCCTATGATGAAAAGAAATATCAAGCTGAACGTGGAACATATATACCGATGGATGAACTTCCAGGTCCGCTTTGTCATACTGTTGACGAGGTGATTGAGTCTATACAGCATATCGATAAGATGATGAAACGATATAAGAAGATATATGAAAGATTTGTGCAGGAGTATTGTTATCACGATAATGGCCGGGCTACGGAACGTTTTGTTGATGCAGTTTTTGAAGAAAAGCATTCCGAGCATCTATTTAAAATTGGAACCGATAAAACAAAGATATTAATGTATGGAGGTGGCTTCCTCAATAACGGAATCACCGCGTCAGTCGTAAATTTATTAAATATTATTGATTATGACAAATTTGATGTTACTTTAATTGACCATGGAACAAATATAAAAAAGTCGAAAGAAATTCATATGCAAAAGATGGATAAGAATGTTCACCATATTTTCAGATTTGGGACATGGAATGCTAGTTTAGCTGACCTTTATCGTCATACCCTTTTTTTAAGTACTGGTAAAAGGAAAGTTGCTCCAGCTAAAATGTATCAAAAAGAAATGGAACGTATAACAGGTCTCACCAAATTTGATATCGGTATTGACTTTGGTGGTTATAGCCCGTTTTGGGCGGCGTTATTTGCCTTTGGGGATCTTAAGCGAAATAGTATTTATCTTCACTCCGATATGGATAAGGAACTTGATAAAAAGGTGAATGATAAACATCCACATCGAAAAAACTTAAAGGCTATTTTTTCATTATACGACCTTTTTGATAAAGTAATTTCTGTTTCTAAATCCGTGCATGAACAAAATCGTGAAAATATAAAACAGTTTATAAAGCATTCTAGGGGGAAAATGGATTATGTTATCAATGCGATTGATTATAGACGGATTTTGTCACTTGCCAATCAGCATGCTGATTTTCAGTATGAGTTTGGGAAAGAACTGAATCCGGATATTAGTTTAGAATACAGTAACTTTGAACCAAAGATGAATAATGATTTACAAAGTAGTTTTCCGATGCCAAATCCTTACAATGCAAATTTTATTACAATTGGTCGCTTGAGTCCTGAGAAGGATCATATGAAATTAATTCAGTCATTTTATGAACTTTCTAAAACACATTCAGATATAAAGCTTTATATTGTAGGTGAAGGAGTATTAAAGACCCAACTGGAGCAGCTTGTCGACAGACTGAATCTTAATAATAGAGTGATTTTTACTGGTCAATTAAATAATCCTTATCCACTTCTTAATATGTGTGACTGTTTCGTCTTATCTTCTAATTATGAAGGGCAAGCAATAGTGTTGCTTGAAGCCCTAATTTTAGAAAAGCCTGTAATTACTACTGATGTACCTGGGCCACGCAGTGTAGTTGAAGGTGGATATGGGTTGATAGTAGATAATACGACAGAAGGACTTACGGACGGAATGCAACAATTTTTAAATGGCAATCGGTTAAATGAGCAGAAGTTTGATTATAAAGCATATCAGCAAAAGGCTTTAAGTATGTTTTACAGTAAAGTTTGTGAATTACATGAGTAGCAGTAGACTTTCTGATATTAATATGGGCAGAAATCTAAAGCGGCTGATGAAGGTAGTATATTAAAATCACAAAAAATATAAAGATTCGACTACACGTAACCCCGTGATTAAACTTGTGTTTTAGATAAAGCAAGTTTAATCATGAGAGGTTGCGTTTTTTTGTGAGCGTGTGCCTTATTTCAAATAATCCTAAAAGATTCGTTTGTAATTAATTCAGTTTAAATCTAATAAATATTCACACAGTATGTATTTATTAAAGTTGCATAAATTGTACAGTGGATGGATAAAAAAGAATTTTAAAAATTGGTTGACTTTTTATTTTTGTTGGAATACAATAAATACAATCCGATAAACAGAATAATCATTCCGTAAATTGGAATCAAGTTCAAGCTTAGCAATTATATTTTTTAAGGAGGCATGCACGTGAGTAAAGTAATAAACCGAACTAAATTGAAAGATCATATTAATGACGGTGATGTACTGCTAGTAGGTGGCTTTGGTATGTCAGGCACTCCACTTACTTTAATCGATGAATTATCAGTATCAGGTAGAAAAGATTTGACTGTTGTAAGTAACAACTTAGGTGAAGCGGGAAAGGGCCTTGGAATCTTATTGCATTCTGGTAATTTGAAAAAGGCAGTAGGTTCATATTTTACATCGAATCGTGAAGCAGTAAATGCTTGGTCGAAAGGAGATTTAGAAATTGAATTGGTGCCACAAGGAACACTAGCAGAAAGAGTTCGTATAGGTGGTGCAGGAATAGGTGGTTTTTATACAAAAACGGGAGCAGGTACAAAAATTGCTGAAGGAAAAGAAGAAAGAGTGATAGATGGTGAAAACTACATATTGGAAAGCCCGATAAAAGGGGATGTTTCTCTTATAAAAGCTCTGAAAGCGGATACAAAGGGGAACTTAATCTATGATCACACAGCTAGGAATTTCAATGTTGTAATGGCAACAGCGAGCAAAACAGTTATAGCAGAAGTGGATGAGATTGTTGAAGTGGGAGATCTGAAGCCAACAGAAGTTGTAACCCCTCATTTATATGTAGATTATTTAGTGATGAATGATTATGAAAAAGTAGGAGGGAAGTATGTTGCAAAATGAAAAGCGAATTAAAATTGCTAAACGAATTGCACAAGAATTATCAGATGGGGATACTGTTAATTTAGGAGTAGGCATTCCAACTTTAATTCCAGATTATCTTGGTGACAAAGATATTATTTTACACTCGGAAAACGGCCTGCTTGGTGTTGGACCTACACCATCTGAAGAAGATATTAATATGGATCTGATGAATGCTAGTAAGCAGCCAGTTACGATGGCGAATGGGGCTTCTTTATTTGACAGTTCTGATTCCTTTGTAATGATTCGCGGAGGACATATAGATTTAGCAATCATGGGCGCGTTGCAAATAGATCAGTTCGGTGAAATAGCTAACTGGGCCATTCCCGGTAAGGATATACTTGGGGTAGGCGGTGCAATGGATTTAGTAGCTGGAGCTAATAGAATAATTATTGCATCTATGCACCAAGCAAAAGATGAGACACCAAAACTAGTGGATAAATTATCTTTTCCAAGTAGTGGTTACGGTAAGGCAGATATGCTAGTAACAGAACATGGTGTGTTCAAGTTTACCGAGAATGGAACCGAGCTGATTGAACAGTTGTCAGATATAAGTGTACAAGAATTACAAGAGATTACCGGAGCAAAGTTTTCTTACAAAAATGAAGCGCTTTATCAGGGATGACAGAAAAACGAATTTATTTTTAGTTGGATCACCAACTATATTAGGAGGTAATGTTATGAGAAAATTGCAAATTACTTTTGCTGCACTATTGTTGCTAATCATTGCAGCCTGTGATTCTGAGAATGATAACGATAACAATAATGCAAAAGGAAATGATGAGCCGACCGAAGTACCATCAGAAATAACTTTTGGTGCAGCTACAGTTGGGGGAGTTTGGTATACCTTATCTGGAGCAATGGAAGATGAAATGGAGGAAGTTTTTCCTGATTCGAGTACAGCAATTGTTGAAGGTGGTTCGACTGCTAATGTGCTAGGTATTGGGCAAGGCAAATTTGACATCGGTTTTACAAATGGAGAAGCTATTTCCGAAGCAAACGAGGGTACTGGAGAGTTCGATGAGAAAATTGATAATTTTAGTACAATTGCAACAATGTATCCTAACCCTGTTCAATTAATCGTAAGAGAAGACTCTGATATTGAAACGGTAGAAGATTTAGAAGGGAAAAAAGTAAGCCCGGGGATAAAAGGATATAGTGGAGAAATTGCTTTTCAAAGAATATTAGATATTAAAGGAATGTCCTATGATGACTTAGACGGTATCGAATATATTGGGACAGAGGATGCAGCAGAGTTGCTTCGTGACAACCATATTGATGCTTGGATAGGTAACCTAGCCGCTCCTGCAGCAACTTGGCAGGAACTTGATACAACGGTAGGTATACGAACAATTTCATTAGATGAAGAAACTATTGATGAGCTATATGAAGATAATCCAGGTTATGTTCCTTACACAATGGAAGCTGGAACGTATCCAAATCAGGAAGAAGATGTAGAAACAGTAGCACCACCAACCGTATTATTAGTTAACAATGATACGATGCCTGAGGATGCCGTTTACGAATTAACAAAAATGGTTGTAGAAAACAATGATAAATGGGCATCTATTTCTTCTACGTTAGAAGAATTTGATGCGGAATATTCCGTGGAAAATAATGTGGGGGAAATGCACCCTGGGGCAGAAAAGTATTATAAAGAAATAGATGTACTAGATTAAACTAGAAAAGATATAGCGGCTACCATGATGAACTGTTGAATAGTAGATTTTATAAATTTTATTTAAATGAATAACAGGTCATAACTTACTTGACCTGTTATTATTTACAAGTTAGTTGTTTTAGTACTTTTTTAGATTATGAATTGAATAAATCAAATGATTTCATAAGGAGGTATGATCTATGCCAGATAACCCAACCCCTGATGCTACTAAAGAGGTAGAATCATATGATGATGATGGAAATAGAGCGGAAAGGCTACGAAATTTAAAAGGTGTCGTTAGTATTGTTATTTCAATATTAGCTATTTCCATGTCATTGTTTCATTTATATACTGCTTTATTTGGGGTCTTCGAATCCATATTGCAAAGATCCGCTCACTTGGGTTTTGCTTTAATACTTGTTTATGCAATATATAAACCATATAAAAAAGCAAAGGGAGAAAAAGTCCCCATCTATGATTGGATTTTAATGATTGTATCAGCAGCAACTTATGTTTATTTCGTTATTAATGCACAGGATATATCTTCACGAATGACGTACATTGAAGATTTAACCGGATTGCAAATGGCTATAGGTGTTATTGGTACATTAGTCTTGATTGAAGCAACTAGACGGGTTGTAGGAAATGCATTAGTGGTAATCATTGTGATTTTTGTTGCCTATGGGCTATGGGGGCAGTATTTGCCAAGTTTAATTGCTCATAAGGGTTTCGACTTAATGTGGATAATCGACCATTTATTTTATACTACCTCTGGTGTATTCTCAACAGCACTTGGTGTTTCATCAACATATATATTTATTTTCATATTGTTTGGAAAGTTTTTAGAAGTATCAGGGTCAGGAAAGTTTTTTATAGATTTGTCTGTGGCTGGTATGGGGAAATACCGAGGCGGGCCTGCTAAAACTGCCATAATTGCAAGTGCCATTATGGGAACGATTTCTGGAAGTGCTGTAGCAAACACGGTAACAACTGGTGCTTTTACTATTCCACTAATGAAAAAAACAGGCTATAAAAGTTATTTTTCAGGTGCAGTAGAGTCCGTTGCATCCACTGGTGGACAAATTACACCTCCGATAATGGGAGCTTCAGCATTTATTATCGCTAGTTATTTAGGTGTACCTTATATAGAGATTGCTTATGCAGCAGTTATACCTGCACTTTTATTTTATATCAGTTTATTTGTTCAGGTAGATTTACGTGCTAAAAGAACTGGATTAGTTGGATTAAATGCTAATGAGTTACCTAAAGCTTGGGATGTATTTAAGAAGGGTTTCATTTTCTTTGTACCTCTAGTTGTAATTATCATTATGCTTGTGAATGGAACGTCTCCGATGAAGGCCGGGCTTTATGCGATTGGCGCAACAATTCTTGTTGCACTTATTAATAGAATCGCTAAATTAGGTTTTGGCACCATTGTTAAAGCACTAGATTTAGGTGCTAGGGCATCACTAGAAACTGCCATAGCATGTGCGGCTGCTGGTTTAATTATTGGCGTAATTGGATTTACTGGGATTGGATTACAATTTAGTAGTTTAATCATTAAAATGTCAGGTGGCGTTTTAATTATAGCTTTAGTTTTTACAATGATTACAAGTATTATACTTGGAATGGGACTTCCAACAGTTGCGGCTTATATTGTGCAAGTTCCATTGACGATACCAGCATTGATTGATTTAGGAGTAGATCCACTTGCAGCTCATTTATTTGTATTTTATTTTGCAGCAGTTTCTGCAATTACTCCACCAGTTGCATTAGCAGCATTTGCAGCCGCCGGTATAGCGGGATCAGAACCGATGAAAACTGGTATGACAGCAGTAAGGCTTGGAATTGCAGCGTTTATAGTTCCCTACATTTTTGTGTACGGAGAATCATTACTATTGATAGGTAGTGTACCTGAAATCATTTTAACAGTCATCACTGCGATGATTGGAATTGCAGGAGTAGCCGGTGCAGCAGAAGGATGGGTTCTTCGTCATACGTTTTGGTATGAAAGAGTGTTAATTGTTATCGGTTCTCTATTAATGATTGCACCAGGATTACTAACTGATGCTATTGGTTTAATCATATTAGTTGGAATATATATAATCCAACGTAATTTTAGAAAAGAATTATTACCAAGTGAGAATACTTGAACATAGAAAGGATGATTGTGTGAAGAACGTAACAGTAGTCGGTTCTGGAGTTATGGGTAAAGGTATTGCGTATGCTTTTGCAACAGGAGGTTTTAATGTTCATTTAAATGACCTCAATGATGATATTTTAGCAAAGGCAAAAGAAAGCATTGATGAACTACTAGATTTTAGTCATGAAAAGGGCTTTTTAAAAAAAGAAGCTTATGATCATGCACGCGAAAATATAACATATGAGGCGAATTTAGAAAAGGCAGCTAAAGACAGTGATCTTGTAGTAGAAGCTGTTTTGGAAAAAATGGATTTGAAGATTGATGTATTTAAACAATTAGATGAAATTTGTCATGCGGATACTATTTTAGCAACGAATACGTCAACGATGAGTCCGACAGAAATAGGAGCACAAACGTCAAGACCAGATAAGGTATTGGCAATGCATTTCTTTAATCCTGTTCACAAAATGAAGCTAATAGAGGTAATAAGAGGTTTGGATACTTCAGATGAAACCGTAAACGCAGTTCGAGAAGTAACTGAAAAGATCAATAAAAAAATGGTAGAAGTAAACGAATTTCCTGGTTTTGTAACATCGCGAATGAATTGTTTGATTGGTAATGAAGCAATGAATCTATTAATGGAAGGGGTTGCTTCAGCCGAGGATATTGATAATGCTATGAAACTAGGCTTGAATCATCCAATGGGGCCATTAGAGCTAGCAGACTTGGTAGGACTAGATTCCAGATTAAGAAATATGGAATATCTTTATGAAGCATTAGGAGAAAAATACCGTCCTTGTCCACTGTTAATCAAATATGTTAAAGCTGGACGTTTGGGTAAAAAATCCGGTAGTGGATTTTATGACTATAACTAGGAGGTAAAATGTGGCTATTCAATATAAAAATATTAAAGTAGATGTTAACGAGGATGTCTTTTATCTGACATTTAATCGCCCGGAAGCGAGAAACGCTTTGGATGCAGACACTTTGAATGAACTTAATCAGGCAATCGATGAAGCGGAATCTAATGAAGCGGTTAAAATTGTTGTTATTCAAGGTGCTGGCGATAAGGTATTTGCTGCTGGAGCCGATATTAAACAACTAAATAAAAGAGAACCGCTTGGTGCACTCGTTCCTGGCATGCAAGGTATTTATAACAAACTAGAAGATTGTTCCAAGGTGACAATTGCAGCAGTACATGGCTTTGCGCTTGGAGGAGGTTGTGAATTAGCCCTTGCTTGTGATATCCGTATTGCAACCGACAAAGCAAAATTTGGATTACCGGAATTGAACTTAGGAATTATTCCGGGTGCGGGAGGTACACAACGTTTATCTAGAATTGTCGGGAAAGGTAGAGCACTGGATATGATTTTAACGGGCAAAATTGTAGACGGCGAAGAAGCGGAGCGGATTGGATTAGTAACGTATCTAACTGAAAAAGATGCATTAGATGACACCATAAACGAAGTTACAAAAAACATCAGCAAAAAAGGCCCGATAGCAATATCATTGGCGAAAAAAGCGGTGCATAAAGGTTACGATATTGATGAAGATGCCGCACAATGGATTGAAAAACTTTCTCAAGCAGTAGTGTTTGGTACAGAAGATAAACATGAAGGAACATTAGCATTTTTAGAAAAGCGTCAAGCTAATTTTAAAAACAAATAAAGGGGTCATTAAAATGGATTTTAATTTACCAGAAGATATTGAAATGTTGAGAAAGAATGTTAGACAATTTGTAAAAGAAGAAGTAGAACCAGTAGCGATGGAAATTGAAGAGAACAATGAAATCCCTGAACATATTGTACAACAGTCAAAAGACATGGGATTGTTTAGTCTAGGTATTCCAGAAGAGTATGGTGGACTTGGACTTGATATGGTAGGAAAGTGTGCAATATATGAAGAATTAGGTAAAACTCATAACGGATATACAACACTTCTTGGTGCTCATACAGGAATTGGATCTGTAGGTATCGTTGATTTAGGTACAGAAGAGCAAAAACAAAAATATCTACCAAAATTAGCATCTGGTGAATGGATAGGTTCATTTGCTTTAACGGAACCAAGCGCTGGATCGAATGCTGCGAATGTGAAGACAACAGCAGAGAAAAAAGGCGATAAATACATTATTAATGGTTCGAAACACTATATTACAAACGCTGTAGATGGGCATGTTTTTACAGTAATGGCTGTAACAGACCCTTCTAAAGGTGCAAAAGGGATTACATCGTTTATTGTAGAAAAAGATTTCCCTGGATTTATTGTCGGAAATGTTGAAGATAAAATGGGACTTCGAGGTTCTCATTCTGCAGAACTTTTCTTTGAAGACATGGAGGTACCAGAAGAAAATGTATTGGGAGAAGTAAATAGAGGTTATGTTAATGCCTTAAAAATTCTTGCTAATGGCCGTGCAGGACTTGCAGCTAGAAACTTAGGCTCTTGTAAACGACTATTGGAACATTGTTTAGATTATGTTCAAGAACGTGAGCAATTTGGCAAAAAGTTAATCGACATTCAAGCGGTTCAACATATGTTGGCGGAGATAAGTAAAGAAATTGCTGCACTGGAAGCACTCACCTATAAAGTAGCTTGGATGACAGACCAAAATATGCGCGTTGTGAAAGATGCAGCAATTGCTAAGCTATATGGTTCAGAAGTTTATAACAAAGTAGCAGACTTAGCTGTTCAAATTCATGGTGGAATTGGTTATATGAGAGATTACCCAATTGAGCGTTATTTCAGAGATGCGAGAATTACGAAGATTTATGAAGGAACATCCGAAATTCAAAAGAATATTATTGCCGGCGAATTAAAACGTCAAATGAAATAATAGGAGGAAAAATAATTGAACAATTCATATATTGTTGGATCCGTAAGAACAGCAGTAGGGAAAATGGGTGGAGAGCTTAAAGATGTAACTGTAGATCATCTAGCAGAGAAAGTCATTCGTGAACTTATGGAACGAACTGGATCTGACATCAAGGTGGATGAAGTCATCCTAGGGCAAGCAAAGCAAAGTGCTGATACATCGAATTTGGCTCGATTGGCAGCACTAAGAGCTGAACTACCAATTGATGTAAGCGGCTATACAGTTCACCGTCAATGTGGGTCTGGTTTACAAGCGATAAATAATGCGGATATGCAAATACAGCTTGGCTTATCTGATGTAGTTGTTGCAGGTGGTGCAGAAAGTATGAGTACTGCCCCTTACTATTTAAGAAATGCGAGACATGGTTACCGTGCAGGAAATGGGCTTTTGCTTGATCCAAACACGGAGAGCCAGCCTTGCTCTCAGCCGCAAGAAAAGTACGGAAATCTAACTATGGGATTAACGGCGGAAAACTTAGCGGAACAATATAATATTTCCCGTGAAGAGCAGGATGAATTTGCTCATCGAAGCCAAGTTTTAGCGGATGAAGCTATTAAAGAAGGACGTTTTAAGAAAGAAATTGTTCTTTATGAAATTAAAAAAAGGAAAAAAACAGTTACGTTTGATACAGATGAGCATCCATTCCTAACTTCTCCAGAGAAGCTGGCGACACTTCCTGCCGTGTTTAAAGAAAATGGAACTGTTACACCTGGAAATGCGAGCGGAAGAAACGATGCTGCTTCAGTTGTACTTATGATGAACAAAGAAAAAGTCGAGGAATACGGCTTAAAACCAAAAGCCAAGATCATTTCTTATGCAACAAGTGGGGTTGGTCCAGAAGTTATGGGGATAGGGCCAGTAGATTCTACTAATAAGGCATTGAAGATGGCAGGACTATCTATGGAAGATATAGGCATTATTGAATTGAATGAAGCCTTTGCCGCACAATCACTTGCTGTTATTCGAGAAGCAAAAATGGATATCGACAAAGTGAACGTAAATGGTGGAGCTATTGCTTTGGGACACCCAATTGGTGCAACAGGAGCGGTGTTAATGACAAAGTTACTTCATGAAATGGAAAGAAGACAGGAAAAGTATGGTCTTGTAACGCTTTGTATTGGCGGTGGTCAAGGTATCTCCACAATTGTTGAGTACTTAGATTAAAATAATGAGATAGATAGTGGTTCTTCATCAGGATCACTATCTATTACCAATAAATTAAACGAGAAGGATGGGTTCCATTGCGAAATGTACATATTCTTCAATTATTATCTATGTATCATCCTAAAGGAGAAGAAGTGTTAGAAAAGCATGCACAAGTAACAAAGTTTGATACCTTTGATGAAGATAAAATCATAGCTTTTTTAAATGAAAATAAGATTGACGGTATTATGTTACGTGCACCGGCTAAAATAACACCTGCCATATTAGACGCTTGTGACGAAGTGAAAGCAATATCTGGTGCTGGTGTAGGATTGGATAATATTGATGTAGATTACGCTACGAAAAAAGGAATTAGCATATTGCATGCTCCTAAAATTAATACAACCGCAACAGCAGAACATGCTGCCAGTTTGATTCTTTCCGTTATGAAAAACATTCCGGACTTTAATGATCAATTGAAAACAGGCAATTTTTCCTATAGGGATGGAAGGTACACCAGTGAGTTAAAAGGCAAAAAACTTGGAATCGTTGGTTTTGGATCTATTGCTCAAAAAGTAGGCAAAATAATGAAATATGGTTTCGAGATGGATGTTCTAGCTTACGTTAGGAGAATCCCGGAGGAAAGACAAGAAGTAGCGGATTCAATGGGCGTGGAACTGACGATGGAAATGGAACGGGTTTTCAAGGAATGCGATGTTGTCAGCTTGCATATCCCATTAACGGAGAAGACTGATAAAATTATTGATAAAACATACTTAAATCTGATGAAACCAGATTCGATACTTATTAATACGGCACGTGGTGGTATTGTAAATGAGGAAGATTTAGTAGAAGCAGTGAAGCACAAAACAATTCGGGCAGCAGGTGTAGATGTATTTCGAAATGAACCACCTTCACCTGATCATCCATTTCTAGAAGTGGATGAAATTATTAAAACACCTCATATTGGTGGCATCAGTTTGGAAGCGGCAATGGAGACGAGCGTAACCATCGCTAATAACTTAATCAAAGCAATAGAAGGCGAAAAGGTGAAAACCATTGTCAATTATGATGAGCTACAATGAATGAAGGGACTGTGCAAAGGAATGGAGAACGTTGTAAAAGATTTCACGACTAGTGATTTTTGGAAGTTTATTGGACTTGAAATAGATCATTATGAGGCAGGTTCCGTCAGATTAAAATTACCAATAAAGCCTTCTTTTCATAATATCCAACATATTGTACACGGTGGCATCTTTGCCTCTATTTTAGATAC
>DATGUH010000118.1:0-4024 GCA_035301445.1 Pseudogracilibacillus sp.
TCGGAATGTTACTAGCAGTGGGAGCAGGTGCATTATCATTTCTATCGCCATGTGTACTACCTATATTTCCTGCTTACATGTCTTATATCACCGGAATTAGTGTAAAAGAATTACAAGGAGATAAAGACAGCCGAATTAGAAGAAAATTACTAAGCCATGCATTGATCTTTTTAATAGCTGTTTCACTCGTGTTTATAGGACTTGGTGCTGGTGCATCATTTTTAGGTCAATGGGTACAAAATTTATTATTCGGGGATTCTGGCAAACTTATACAGCGCATTGCCGGTATTTTTATTATCGTTATGGGGTTATTTATTGCTGGCTGGATTAACATCCCGTTTTTAATGAAAGAAAAACGAATGCAATCTAAAGGAAAACCAGCTGGTTATGTTGGCACATTTTTTATTGGTCTTGGTTTTGCAGCCGGTTGGACACCATGTATAGGCCCGATTTTCGGTTCCATTCTAATTCTGGCAGCTAGTAATCCAGGACAAGGCTTATTTTATACAGTCATGTATGTAATTGGTTTTGCATTACCATTTTTTGTGTTGACTTTCTTCCTTGGATCAACAAAGTGGATTGTAAAGCATAGTGGGATTATTATGAAATTTGGTGCTGTTATTATGATTATAATGGGATTGTTATTGTTTTTTGGCTTGATTCCAGTTATTTCTGGATATTTACTTGATTTAGTAGAAGGGACATGGCTGTCAAAATTAGGTTAATTTTAGGTTGGAGGCTGTAAGATTGAAAAAACCAATACTCATAATCATTTTTGCAGGACTGCTTGTAATGATTGGCTGGACAGTATATGATTTCGTTGACTTTGGAGATGACGAAGAACTGACCGAAGAACAAGAAGGGGGAATGATTACGTCAGATTCTCCTGGACAGGATGAAAACGGGGAAGTAAATGATTTATCTGAAGCAGGGCTTGGAAAAGGTAAAAAAGCGCCGGATTTTGAACTGGAGACATTGGACGGGGAAACAGTGAAATTATCGGATTATAAAGGAGAAAAGGTCATTGTTAATTTCTGGGCGACCTGGTGTCCTCCTTGCCGAGAGGAAATTCCTGATCTGCAAAAGCTCTATGACAACAAAGATATTGAGATATTAGCGATAGATTTAACAGAAACAGAACAAAGTATGGAAGATGTAGAAGAATTTGTTTTTGATGAGTTTGAAATGACTTTTCCCGTTTTATTGGATGAAGAATCAAAAATAGCAGAAATGTATCAAGTGATGGCGTATCCTACATCGTATTTGGTCGACTCAGAAGGAACTATTCAATTTCTAGCTATGGGAGCTATGACATATGAACAAATGGAAAAAGAAGTAGATAAAATGGATTAATGTTCCCTTAGGAAGTTCTGTAATTAAAAAACATATGTGGTGACACTTATTCATAATGTATTGTTGGAGGAGGGTTAATGGTGGAAATAGAAAGTATACTCAATTCATTAAAGCAGCGTCGTCCACAAATTATGAATCAAGAAGCTTATCGTCGTTATGGTATCTTAATTCCACTTGTCCATGTTAATTCAGAAATTCATGTATTATTTGAAGTACGATCTATGAAATTAAGAAGCCAACCAGGTGACATATGTTTCCCTGGCGGAAGATTGGATAGTGGAGATGCTAGTTTAAAAGCTTGTGCTATAAGAGAGACAGAAGAAGAGATTGGTATTCATAAAAATCAAATAAATCATATCATATCACTAGACTATATTGTATCTGAAACTAGAATTATTCACCCTTTCGCAGGGGAACTGGACAGTTTAGATGATATCGATATTAATCAATCGGAAGTATCAGAAGTATTTACCGTCCCCCTCCATTTTTTCTTAGAAAATGCACCACGAGTACATAAAATTTATTTTAATGTAGAACCAGAGCAAAACTTTCCATTTGATTTAATTCAGAATGGGAAAGCATACGATTGGAAAACTCGAGAAATGAATGAATTATTTTATGAGTATGATAACCGTGTCATATGGGGACTTACGGCTAGAGTAATGTATCATTTCATTCAAATAATAAATCAATATTCGAAAGGGCAGAGATAATATGCAAAAAGTTCAATTTTACACAAAAGATCATTGCCCGCTTTGTGAAGAGGCTTTTGCATTAGTTAAGATGCTCCAGTTTGAGTACGAATTCGAACTGGAGGAAATTGATATTTATAAAGATGACGCATTGTTGGAAAAATATCAATTGCTTATACCAGTCGTTAAAACAAACGGTAAAGAGCTAAATTGTGAGCAAATCAATATAGCCTCTTTAGAAAATATAATCAAAAAAAGTTGAATACTTCTATGTTTATGTGGTATTATAAAAATAGGCATAAAACATGCTTCTCTTTTTTGTAGCAACTGGGACAAAAAATAATATTGTGGGGCGTAATCGTCCCGAGGTTGAAAGGGAATAGACGATGAAAGCATTAATCGAACTGCAAAAGACTATTTACCCTGATTTATTAGAGGTAATGCAAAAAAGGTATAATGTGCTTTATACCATTTATCTTTCCAAATTAATTGGAAGAAGAGGAATTATAGAGCAAACAAATTTACCCGAACGGTTTGTGCGCAAGGAGATTAACACTTTACAGAGTTACAGTCTCATTGACATGACCCCTAAAGGAGTAACGATTACAGAAAAAGGGGAAAATGTCATCGAAGAACTAAGAGAATTCATCCGTGAGTTAAACGGACTTGTCTTTTTGGAAAATAAAATTCAAGAAAAAACAGGTATTCAACACATAGTCGTTGTTCCCGGTAATAGTGATAAAGGTCCCTTTGTCAAACAGGAATTGGGAAGTGCAACCATCCATTATCTTAAATCAGTGATTGAAGGTGATCAGACAATTGCAGTAACTGGCGGAACGACCATGGCTGCTGTTGCTGATGTGATGCAGCCGTTTAACGGTCATCACTGTATGTTTGTTCCTGCAAGAGGCGGTGTTGGAGAAGAAGTGGAAAATCAGGCAAACACCATTGCAGCTCAGATGGCTAAAGCTGAAAAAGGAAATTATCGAATGCTGCATGTACCTGACCCACTTAGTGAAACACTTTATCAAACATTGCTACATGAACCAATGGTGAAAGAAACTTTACCAATCATAAAAAATGCATCCTTTGTTTTACATGGAATTGGGGATGCGATAACCATGGCTACACGAAGAAAAGCATCTCAGGAACATATAGAAATGCTAAACAAAGAACAAGCAGTAAGTGAAGCATTTGGTTATTATTTCAATGAAGCTGGTGAGATTGTACACAAAGTACGCACAATTGGTATTCATCTTGAGGATTTAGAGCATGCTAACGTTATTAGTATTGCAGGCGGAAAGTCTAAAGCACAAGCGATTGCTTCCTTTGTAAAATTAGAAAAAAGTAACGTCTTAATTACAGATGAGGCAGCTGCAAATGAAATGTTAGAAAAAAAATTATTATAAAAATTTAGGAGGAATTTATTATGACTATAAAAATAGGAATTAATGGCTTCGGTCGTATTGGTAGAAACGTCTTCAGAAAAACGCTTCAAAATGATCAAGTTGAGGTAGTTGCCATTAATGATTTAACAGATGCAGAAATGTTGGCACATTTACTTAAGTATGACTCTGTTCATGGTAAAATAGATAAAGAAGTCAAAGTAGATGGAGATCATATTATTGTTGGAAATCAAAAAGTGCGTGTCTTTTCAGAGAAAGATCCACAAAACATCGGTTGGAAAGATTATGATGTTGATGTAGTTATTGAATCAACTGGTCTTTTCACAGATCATGAAAATGCAAGTAAGCATATTAAAGCAGGGGCCAAGAAAGTAATTATTTCCGCACCTGCAAAAGGCGAAGACCTTACAATGGTACTAGGTGTAAATGATGATGCATATGACAAAGACAAACATCACATCATCTCTAATGCATCATGTACAACAAACTGTCTTGCACCATTTGCAAAAGTGTTGAATGATAACTTTGGCGTTAAACGTGGTATGATGACGACAATTCATGCTTATACAAACG
>DATGUH010000119.1:0-11719 GCA_035301445.1 Pseudogracilibacillus sp.
GAGATCGTTGCGCGTTTGCATTTGACCGCTGTTTTAATGAAGATCCTTCCCTATACCAAACGTCGGACAGTCAAAAAACTCGATGCTTTTTATATGATAAAAAGGAAGGAGCGAACCTAGATGACAAAACCATTACTCAAGGTTAACAACCTTAAAAAACATTTCCCAGTGCACGGTGGTATTTTGGGAAAAACAGTCGGACATGTAAAAGCGGTAAATGATGTCTCTTTTCAAGTGAATGAAGGAGAAACACTTGGCATTGTAGGTGAATCAGGTTGTGGAAAATCGACAACTGGGAGAATGTTGGTAAGATTATTGGAAGCAACAGATGGTAGTATTGAATTTGATGGTAAAGAATTGACAACACTCTCTCCTGGGGAAATGAGAAAAGTCAGAAAAGACATTCAAATGGTATTTCAGGATCCTTATGCTTCTCTTAATCCCAGACATACAATTGAAAAAATTTTAAGTGAGCCACTTGTCGTCCATGGTGTAAAAAGTGAAAAAGAACGTAAAAAACAAGTACATGAGTTTTTAAAAATTGTTGGATTAAATGCCCAGCATGCAAAACGATACCCACACCAATTCAGCGGTGGGCAACGACAACGAATTGGAATTGCTCGAGCACTCATGACAAATCCGAAGCTTATTATTGCGGATGAACCCGTTTCTGCACTGGACGTTTCTATTCAAGCACAAGTTCTAAACTTAATGCAAGATTTACAAAAAAAGTTTAACTTAACTTACATTTTCATTGCTCACGATTTGGGGGTGGTGCGTCACATTAGTGATCGAATTGGTGTCATGTACTTAGGAAAAATGGTGGAAATGTCTGATGCAGAAAAATTATACGAAGAACCATTACATCCATATACACAAGCATTGCTTTCTGCGGTTCCTGTACCAGATCCAGAATTCGATAAAGATGAAACAGTTTTAGAGGGAGATATGCCAAGCCCTGTTGACCCACCTAGTGGCTGTGCATTCCACACTCGCTGTCCATTTAAAATGGATGTTTGCACGAAAGAGATTCCCGAATATCGGGAAGTAAAAGATGGTCATTATGTTGCATGTCATTTATACAATGAGACATCCAACAATGATATAACAAATCAAAAAGAGGAGGCTTTTACATGAAAGTAAAGCATACAAAGTTTTTATTAATGTTATTATTACTAACTCTAGGCACTATACTTGCTGCATGCTCTGGCGGTGACAATGAAGCCGGTGGAAATGATGAAGAGGTCAATGCAAATGATTCCGGCGGTGGCGGAACACTTATTTTTGGTCGTGGAAGTGATTCCACATCTTTAGACCCATCCCGTACAACAGAGGGAGAAACTTTTAAAGTGACGAAAAACATCTTCGAAACAATTGTTGAATTTGAAAATGGAGGAACAGAGATTGAACCAGGTCTAGCACATGACTGGGATGTATCAGATGATGGTTTGACGTATACATTCGAATTGGAAGAAGGCGTTACATTCCATGATGGTACAGACTTTAATGCGGAAGCTGTTGTTAAAAACTTCGAACGTTGGGCATCAGGAGATTCAGAAATGTTCCCATATTATAATACGATGTTTGGTGGTTTTGAAGGAGACGACGGTCATGTCATTGAATCTGTAGAAGCCGATGACGACTATACCGTTACGTTTACATTGACGCGTCCACAAGCTCCATTCCTAAAGAACCTTGCAATGGATATGTTTGCTATTTCGAGTCCTGAGGCTATTGAAGAGCAAGGGGATGATGATTACGAAAGAAACCCTGTAGGTACAGGCCCTTTCGAGTTTGTTGAATGGCAGCCTAATGACTCTATTACAGTTGAAAAATATGATGACTATTGGAAAGAAGGTCTTCCAAAATTAGATGAAGTTGTCTTCCGTTCTATTCCGGATAACGCTTCTCGACTAAACGCTTTAACAGCTGGAGAAATCGATTTAGCAGATGGAATTAACCCATCTGACGGGGATTCTATTGAAGACAATGCAGACTTACAATTAATTGAACGTCCATCCATGAACATTGGTTATTTAGGTTTAACTGTGACACGTGAACCGTTTGATCAAAAGGAAGTCCGTCAAGCAATGAACTATGCAATTGATCAGGAAGGAATAATTGACGCATTTTACGAAGGACGCGCAGAAGTAGCTGTAAATCCAATGCCTTCTTCTATCGAAGGATACAATGAAGATATCGAAGGATATGAATATGATCCAGAAAAGGCTAAAGAGTTACTTGAAGAAGCAGGATTGGAAGATGGCTTTGAAATGGAATTATGGGCAATGCCTGAACCACGTCCTTACATGCCAGATGGTCAAAAAATTGCAGAGGTTATCCAAAAGGATCTAGCTGAAGTTAATATTGATGCAGAAATTGTCTCCCACGAATGGGCAACATATCTAGAACTTGCTGAAAAAGGAGATGCAGATGCATTCTTGCTTGGTTGGACTGGTGATAACGGTGACCCAGACAACTTCTTATATGCACTACTAGACGAAGATAATATCGGTAGTAACAACTACACTTATTACGAAAATGATGAAACACATGATTTATTCATTGATGCACAAACAGAAGTTGATCAAGACAAACGTAATGAGCTATATGAAGAAGCACAAGAATTATTGCATGAAGATGCACCTTGGGTTCCATTAGCACACTCCACTCCTCTTTTAGCTGCAGCAGAAGATGTGACTGGATTTGAACCACACCCAACTGGGTCAGATTTACTTTCAGAAGTTGAATTTAAATAATTAACAGTTTGAAGACAGGGGGAAGTCTGTTGGATTTCCCTCATTTTTCTATTAAATGAATGAATTCCATAACTGTCCATTCGAGTTTAAACGCGAACAATTACGATAGAATATAATCTGTTTAGTTACTCTTGTTAGAGAACTTCCGTGTTTTAAACGAGAATAAAATTTATGAAATTCATTCATATAAGTCAATTTCATAAGTGGGACTATTGAATAAAAATCCGAATGTCAACAAATAAATTTCATAAACGTTCGTTGTTAGGGATCTAACTCGAATGGCTGTAACGTAAGGCGGCGACTCCTACGGGAAAAGCACGATTAAGGAACACAAGCTAAAACCTCGGGCGTCACGAGAGCAACGCTTGCGCTAGCACATCGTGTGCTTCGGAAGCCCCCACAACGAGCGAATTGGCTAAAGGAAGGAAAGCTAAATTCGCGACGTCACGAAAGCAACGCCTTCTTGACCAACATCCTGCTTCTCGCAGGGGCTCGGCGCAATAAACAATGTTGGCCCAAGGCAGATCGCCGTGCCCGTGGCAAAGTAGACACTGTGAAAGTGTTCTTCTTGAACAGATGTCGCCCCCTTAGCTGTTATGAAGTTAAAGCGTCCGCCTACAGTGAAAGCCATTCTTAAGCAGATGTTAACGTCCGGATTTCATATCCATTATTGATTTATGAAATTGACTCAAATATAATATTAAAACCAAATATTAAGTATAAAAAACTCAGAAAATGATCTGGGTTTTTTATTTTTTTAAAAAGTTATTCCTGTAAACGCTGTTTGAATATATTTTAAAATAGATTGTATGGTGTATTTTAAAGTCTTCTAGTCCTTCATTATGGAAAACTTGCAGAAACATGATAAAATGGTATAAACAATTGTATATCTAATAATAGAATGATAAAAGGAAATATAGAAATGGGGTGAAATAATGAAATGTCCAAAATGTTATCATACGAATTCCCGGGTGCTTGACTCGCGCCCTTTTGAAGATGGAGACGCTATTCGTAGACGCAGAGAGTGCGATCGTTGTGGTTTTCGTTTTAAAACATTTGAACGTAAAGAAGAAACACCCCTCATTATTGTAAAAAAAGACGGAACAAGACAGGAATTCAATCGCGATAAATTGATTAGAGGATTAATGCGTGCATGTGAAAAACGTCCTGTAAACATAGAAGAAATTGAACATGTGGCTTTGGCTGTAGAACAAGAAATTCGTCAATCTGAAAGTCCAGAAATTAGCAGTGAAGAAATTGGGGAAATGGTACTCGATCGATTGAAAGATATTGATGAACTAGCATATGTACGTTTTGCATCGGTATATCGTCAATTTGATAATATTGATTTTTTCCTAGATGAACTGAAAGAAATATTGCAATCAAGTGACTCTAAACAGGGGTAATCTAAAGATAATGGAGGGATGAATGTGCAAGACTTTGGAAAAATATTACCGGTAGATGGGTTTAAAACATATTTATATAACAGTTTACCGACTAATTACATGGCTTCTTTAATTCATCTCTACCAACCAATACTTGGTATCGAAGCTGTTCAGTTGTACCAGTTTCTCCTTTTAGAGACAAGAACTTCCCTTGAAAACAACTTGCAAACGCATCATACATTAATGACTTATTTAAATAGACCGTTAGATGAAATATACGAAGCAAGGCTTAAATTGGAAGCTTTTGGCTTAATGAAAACATATCAATATGATACAGAAGATAAAAAGATTTTTACATATGTTTTGCAGGCTCCTTTTAGCCCTGGTGAATTTATGCGAGATACAATGTTAAGGGAATTATTATATCGAGAAATTGGAGAGAATAAATTTGCTTCATTAAATCAGTTATATCAAAAAGAAGTTCCTTTACAACATGGAACGGATATTACTGTGTCTTTCAGTGATGTCTTTCAAACCGTTGAACCTCAATCAGGAGCACCAGCGCCCTTTATAAATAAAGAGAAGGAACAAGGTGTACAAATAGATAAAATGGACTTCACTTATTTGCAGCAAGTATTATTGGATAAAATGATACCAGTTAAAAAGATTCTTACTGATGTAAATAAGCGAGTTATTAGTCAATTAAGTCAATTATACCAGCTTGACCAATATGAAATTGAAAAATCATTGCTCTGGGCATTGACAGATGAAAATACATTAGATGTAGAACAATTTAAGGCCGCTTGTAATGATGTCTTTCAAACGAAATATAATACAACTAATCCACAGTTGAAATTGAAGGAAAATAATCCGAAGCAGGAAGAAATCCAACAACCAAAATCACGTACAGAAAAATTAACGATACATTTAGAGACGATTTCCCCAAGAGAACTTTTGGAAGATCTGTCTGCTGGTAAAAATGCATCTGCACAAGACATGAGAATGATTAGTGATATTATGACTAAACAAGGTCTTACGTTACCAGTCATGAATGTAGCCATTTATTATTGTCTACTTCAATCAAACATGAGACTTTCTAAAGCGTATCTTGAAAAAATCGCCAGCCATTGGTCTAGATTGGGATTAGAAACTGCTGCGCAGGCCATGGAACATGCACAACAGGAAATTCAACCTAAACAAAAACGTACACAGCGAAGGAATACAAAACAACAATCACAAGAGGTTATTCCAGATTGGTTTGAAGACAGTAAAAGAAGTAATACAAATACTGTTGAAAAGAAGAATCAATCAGCATCACTTGATGAGAAGGAACGAGACGAGATGTTAGCTATTTTAAAAAGACATTCATCCAATAAAAATTAGTGCTAAAATATTTGTTTTAAGGGAATGATGATGATGGAACCTATTCAGAGGGCGTTAAACAGATGGATGGAAGAAAATGATGACTTCAAATCACGACACGAATCAATGAAAGCAATGATTCTTAGTCATCCGGATATTAGTGAGTTTTTAGAAACTCATCCAGAAATTGATGAAAAAGAGGTTGATAAACGACTTAACCGATTATATGAGTATATGACCCAATCTATTCGTTGCAGTGATTGTAAAAATTATCATGCATGCAATAATATGTTGAAAGGCTATTCACCAATACTTCAAGTTGTACAAGGTGAAATCCATCTAGCCTACGAAAAGTGTCCTAATCATTTGCAGTACGAAAAACAAGCAGAAAAGCAAGATTTAATGAAAAGTTTATATATTCCTAGAGAAATTTTGCAAGCGCAATTTGAAGATCTCATCATCACCCCTGAGCGAAGACAAGCCTTTAATGCTGTTGATGACTTTTTAAATAAAACCGAAAAGGCGTTGCCGGAAAAAGGTATTTTTTTTACTGGTAATTTTGGTGTTGGAAAGACGTATTTTTTAGGTGCGATTGCTAATAGACTTAAAACTTATAACCTTTCATCAATGATTATCTACATGCCCGAATTTGTACGTGAAATGCGTGATGCCATCCGTGATAATAATGTACAGGAAAAAATTGATGCTTTTAAAAATGCAGATGTGCTGATGCTTGATGATATAGGTGCGGAAACTTTCTCGGCTTGGTTTCGTGATGAAGTACTCGGCTCCATTTTGCAATATCGGATGATGGAAAGACTACCAATGTTTTTTACATCAAATTATACAATGGAACAATTAGAGGAAATATTAGCTTCATCCACAAAAGGAACAGTCGAAAAAGTGAAAGCACGTAGAATCATGGAGCGTATTCGTCAAGTAAGCACAGAAGTTGTACTCAGGGGAGAAAATTTACGTACTTAAAACGTTTGCTCGTGTAATTAATCTATACAGAACCGTTTGTGAAATACAGGTTATGTTTTAAAACCCATACTCATACACTGTAATATTCAGTGATAATGAGGGTGGTAGGTATTGAGACGTATTTATTTTCAATCCGAAAAAGAACTAATTTATTTTTGTGAACTTATATTTAGGAAGACTGGAATGATTCAGGCAGCTTGGAAACACTCCAAATATTGGGGGAATGAGTTAACCTTACTTACAAGTCTAGATACTGAAGTGTTGGTAAACTGTTTTAAAGATTTATTTCTACATTTCCGTTTGGCAGATTTAGTAAAAGATAAGCTTGAAACAGTATACTATTATAGTGAAGATGCTGAAATAAATCATATTATCAATCTTGTTTCAACAATGATAAAAGAGCAACGTTCCGGACAGGACTTAAAAATTCGTATAATGCAATTATTTTATCATTACACAGCAAATGCTGAAACGGTACATTATGATGCAATGATTACTTTTTCGAGTAATTCACTTATGAAGCCATTGGAAACTATTACAGGACTTGGCATTGATGAGTGGAAACTGGAGGAAGCGTATCATTTTTTTATTGATTCTGTTCGGTTGTTTATAAAAAACAGACAACCTATTACAGATATGATTCATATAACACAGGGGAATTCTTTTAACTTTTTCAAAAGCAATGGGGAGCAGTATACAAGAAGAGAACTCCTGAATGCAATGTTAAATACGCCGCTAGGAATGATTGGGCTAGATGAAAATGAATGGAATTTGGCACCTGTTATTGCATTGTTTCCTAAAAAAATCTATATATATGGAAGTAATATATCAGAAGCGAACACTGTAACTTTATTTAGTGTTTTCGAAGAGCGGGTGCAATTTTTATCATGGCATGAATTTCCTTTTCAATATTCAAAATAATTGCCAGACGGCTGTTCACTTGTTATAATATTCTCAACAAATAATAGCATAGTAGTGATGATAAGGACAAGATTATATCCGTAAGTGCTAGATAGAGAAAGAAGTCATCGGCTGAAAGCTTCTGCTAACCACTAGATATAATTACCACCTTTGAACTTTGCAATGGAACTCGAGAGTATATTGCAACGGTATTCTTCCGTTAAAAGGATAATGAAGTCAAATCATTTTTATTTTTTGAAAATGAGGGTGGAACCACGAATACGCACTCGTCCCTTTTTATGTAAGGGATGGGTGTTTTTATTTTGGAATTTATTAGAGGAGATGAAAAAGAATGATAACTATACACTTTCCAGATGGAAATAGTAAAGACTTTGAAAATGGTGTAACAGGAGAAGAAATTGCACAATCTATATCGCCAGGGTTAAAAAAACAAGCATTAGCAATAAAAATGGATGGAAAACCAATTGATTTAAGAACACCACTTGAAGAAGGTGGAAGTATTGAGATTCTTACTTATCGAGATAAAGAAGGAATCGAAATCATGCGACATTCTACAGCTCACTTAATGGCTCAGGCACTTAAACGTTTATATGGAGACGTCCAATTTGGTGTTGGTCCAGTCATTGAAGAAGGATTTTATTATGATTTTGATATGAAAGAAACTATTACATCAGAAGACTTCCCTAAGATTGAAAAGGAAATGCAACGTATTATTGATGAAAATTTAGAGATTGTTCGTGAAGAAGTATCACGCGAAGAAGCTAAAGAGATGTTCCATGATATTGGTGATGAGTTGAAAGTAGAATTGATTGATGATATTCCAGAAGAAGAAACTGTTACTATTTACAGGCAAGGAGAGTTTTTTGACCTTTGCCGAGGTGTACATGTACCGCAAACGAGCAAAATAAAAGCATTTAAATTACTCAGTATTTCAGGGGCTTATTGGCGTGGAGATAGTAACAATCAACAATTACAACGTATTTACGGTACGGCTTTTGAAAAAGAAAAAGAACTTAAAGACCATTTAAACCTTTTACAAGAAAGAAGAGAACGTGACCACCGTAAACTAGGAAAAGAGTTAGATTTATTTACAGTATCTCAAAAGGTAGGACAAGGTTTACCTATTTGGTTACCAAATGGTGCAACGATTCGCCGTATTATTGAACGTTATATCGTTGATTTAGAAGAGAGACTTGGCTATGACCATGTATATACACCTGTTTTAGGTTCTGCAGAATTATATAAAACGAGTGGACATTATGATCACTATCAGGATGACATGTTTCCATCCATGCAAATGGATAATGAAGAACTATTCCTTCGTCCGATGAATTGTCCGCACCATATGATGGTATTTAAAAATAATTTATATTCTTATCGCCATCTACCAGTTCGGATTGCAGAACTTGGTATGCAACATCGCTATGAAATGTCCGGTGCGCTTGCGGGATTGCAACGTGTACGTGGCATGACGTTGAATGATGCGCATATTTTTGCCCGACCTGATCAAATTAAAGAAGAATTTAAGCGCACTGTGGAATTAATTCAAGAAGTATATGAAGATTTTAATATTACGGATTATTACTTCCGTCTATCTTATCGTGATCCAGAAGATACTGAGAAGTATATTGATAATGATGAAATGTGGGAAATGGCAGAAGCTGCATTGAAACAAACGATGGACGAACTAGATCTTCCTTACGTGGAAGCGGTAGGAGAAGCTGCATTTTACGGACCGAAGCTTGATGTACAGGTGAAAACTGCACTTGGGCATGATGAAACATTGTCAACCGTACAACTGGATTATCAAGTAGCTGATCGCTTTGACTTATCTTATATAGGTGAAGATGGAAAACACCATCGCCCAATTGTCATTCACCGAGGCGTTGTATCAACAATGGAACGGTTTGTTGCTTATTTAATTGAGGAATATAAGGGGGCGTTCCCGACATGGCTTGCTCCTGTGCAAGTAGAGATTATACCAGTATCACCAACAGTACACTTGGAATATGCAGCAGATATTTCCAATCGTCTGAAAAAAGAAGGTATTCGAGTGAATGTCGATGTTCGTGATGAGAAAATTGGTTATAAAATCCGAGAAGCTCAAACAAAAAAAATACCGTACGCACTTGTACTTGGCGATAAAGAAATGGATTCAGGAAGTGTGAACGTTCGTCGATACGGAGAAAAAGAAACAAAAACAATTGAAGTTGATACATTTATACATCAGTTGAAGCAGGAAACAGATCATAAAAATTAATGAAAGAAGGCCGGCATTTTTATGCTGGTTTTTTTCTATGTTGATTAAGGGTAATATATCACTTTCATGTTGCTAATTGAAGTAAACTTCTATATATTTGAGTAAGTAATGATTATAAAAGATGAGGGAGAATATAATGAAAAGGTTTGCTTGGATCACTGACAGCAGTTGTGGATTATCAGAAGAATTTATTAAGCAACATCACATATTCGTTTTGCCGCTGCATGTCATTATAAACGGCATTTCATACCAAGAAGGTATCGAAATAACAAAAGATGATGTTTATGAAAAATTAAAAGAACATGGTGAGGGAGCAGGGACAAGCCAACCGTCATATGGTGAATTTATTGAGTTATATGAAAAACTAAAAAACGAATATGACTGTGGTATAGCTATCCATGCATCAAAAGAGTTAACAGGTACTTATGACAGTTCTGTAAGTGCTGCAAAGCAAACTGGATTTCCTGTAGAAGTAATTGATTCCAAGATGGGTGCTTATGCATTGGGGAAAATGATTAAAAACGGTATTGAATTAGAGAAAAATGGAGCTTCTTATGAAGAAATAATAGACAAAATTCACTCTTATACTGACCAAACGGAGATGTATCTACTTCCTGAAAGTATGAATCAATTAAAGAACAGTGGTAGAGTCAGTACACCACAGGCAATTTTTGCAAGTCTCTTGCATATTAATCTATTATTAGGATTTGATCATGGTAAAGTCGTTGTGGTAGAGAAAATTAGAACGAAAAGAAAAGCAAAACAACGATTGTTTAGTAAAATAGCTGATGCTGTAAACACTCATCAATTAAGAGAAATATGTGTTATGCACACGGGTGTAAAAGAAAAAGCCGTTCAATGGAAAAGTGAATTAGAGGAAGTCCATCAGCAATTAAAAGTTAAAATCGAAACATTAGTCCCGGTTGCTGGTGTGCATACTGGATACGGAACAATGGCTGTTTCTTGGTTACAATCATAAAATATTTTCATAGATTAGATGATGTAAAAGTAGCGATTTCTAGATGAAATATGTTATCTGTTATTTAATTGAAGTTGCGTATCTATAATATTTGACTTCTCGTGCAGTATGTATTAATATAAATAATGTTGAACAAAATCATTCATATAGATCTATACGACAAGCAGGAGCACCCGCTTCTCACCTGATCGACGCATTATTTTGCAGTTGGCTGGTTCGATGAAATTGAAAATCATTTCAATGATAACATTGTGGGTGCATACGTGTGCCCACAATTTTTATTGTACAATAAAAATGGATACAATGCCCGCTCACTTGTCTAGTAAAGATCAAATTAAATTCGGAGGTGGCTAGATATTAGCAAAGAAATGAATGTTAATGAAACGATTCGTGCAAGGGAAGTACGACTAATTGATGCAAATGGTGATCAATTGGGAGTGAAGTCCCGCAATGAAGCGCTTCAAATCGCCCAAACGAGAAATTTGGATCTTGTTTTAGTTGCACCAGGAGCTAAACCGCCTGTATGTCGTATTATGGACTATGGGAAATACCGTTTCGAGCAACAAAAGAAAGAAAAAGAAGCAAGAAAAAAACAGCGTGTTATTAATGTAAAAGAAGTTCGTTTTTCACCAGCTATTGGTGAGCATGATTTTAATACAAAATTGAAAAACGCACGTAAGTTTTTAGAGAAGGGCGACAAAGTGAAGGCATCTGTCCGATTTCGAGGTCGTGCCATCACACATAAAGATTTAGGTAGAGAAGTTTTGAACAGATTAGCAGATGAAGTTAATGACATTGCAACAATCGAATCAAAACCAAAAATGGAAGGTCGGCAAATGTTTATGATGCTAGGTCCTGTTGCCGATAAAAAGTAATTAATCTATTGTTCGAATTAATATAAGGAGGAAATTTTCATGCCAAAAATGAAAACACATCGTGGATCACAAAAACGTTTTAAAAGAACTGCATCAGGTGGTCTAAAACGTTCACAAGGTTATACAAGTCACTTATTTGCAAACAAATCACAGAAACAAAAACGTAAACTACGTAAATCTGCAATGGTTTCTAA
>DATGUH010000120.1:0-3004 GCA_035301445.1 Pseudogracilibacillus sp.
TATTTCATAAATGACTCCAGAACCGACACCTCTTTCCACTTCATCTTCAGTTGTTTGAGCAAATGGATTCGGCTGATCTGACATATTCACAATTCCGACGATAGCATCTGATGTGCTATCTGCTATATCAGCTATAGAACCATTAGTGGATACAGGTTGAGTTCCACTATTATCATCTTTTTGTACTGGCTCAGACTGCGATTGCTCATTTTCCACATTAGGATTACTATTATCAGGTTGGAAATAATCCAGTTGTGTCACCGCAGCAAGTGTGATCACTGAACCCAATATAGCCGCTGCTATCATACCTAAAAAGCCTTTCCATTTACTAGGCTTTTGCTGTTTTTTCACGTTCTGCTTTTCTGGTTTTTTGTTAGGTTGGTTTTGGTTATTTTCTGGATTAATTGCTTGATTCATTTCTTGTTCGTTCATTTGTTCTTCATCCATCGCTTTATTTCCTTCAGAATCATTTGATGAACTTGATTCTATTTCATTTTCTTCAGAATCATTTGATGGGTTTGATGCTGTTTGATTGTCTTCTGATTCGCCTGATGAATGTTCTGTCGAATCTTGATCATCTGAATTTTGGTTATTTGAATTTTCTCGTTCATTATTTTCATTATCAAATTGATCCATAATATTCATCCTCCTTTTTTCTATCTTCTTCTTATGATTCTAGCTTATAGGATAATTGTGTCAAGTTGATGTCAAAATCAATTTCATTATTTTAAAGTGTATTTTAAAAATCATTTGAACTTAGTCTCTCTATTATAATAGATTCGTTCTATCAATTACAATCCGAATGAAAATGGGCCAATTTTATAAATTAATAATTTGTCCGTAAATAAATTATTCATAAGTTAGTAGGGATGTATTTTGGTCTTTATATTTTAATGGTGCTTTGTTATGGGTAGTGTAAGACGGAATGTTGTGCCATCAGTTGTACTTTTTAATAATTCTAAATCTCCGCCCATTGAATGAGCAATCATTTTACTGAATGGTAAACCTAAACCAAAGCCACTCGTTTGAAATTTCTTATGTTCCCCGCGGAAAAAACGTTCAAATATAAATGGTTGTTCTTCTATATCAATTCCACCACCGCTATCTGTCACATCAATGAAGACAGTTGAGGACGACTGATTGCTTTTTAATTGAATTTCCAATTTACTTTGATTATTTCCATCCATGGCATGCATTGCATTATTCATTAAATTCACTAAAATTTGTTGTAATCGAATATAATCAACAGTAATGTTGGTAGGTTCAGCAGTTGGATGTATATTAACTATCACCTGATGTTGATAGGTTATCTCCCAGTCACGAACAATTTTTCTAGTTGTTTCATTGACATCTACAATTTCGTTATCAAGTGGCATCGCCTGCGTAGCAAAAGCATTGAAAGCAAGTAGGTCTTCTACCATTTTTTTCATTTTTTCTGACTCTTGAATAGAAATATCAAGAAATTCTGCGGCTTCTTCTTTTTCCACGACTCCATCTTTGATTGCTTGCAATAAACCACTAATAGACGTCACTGGTGTCTTTAGTTCATGGGTCACTCCTGCTAATAATTCTGTTCGTAAATTTTCTAATTTTTCCAGTTTTATAGCCATTTCTTTAAATGACCGAATTAATTCATACACTTCCTTCTCACGCACATTTTCTGAAATCTGTACTTCATAGTTGCCTTCTTTAATCAATTCTGCTGCTTCTGCTACATCTGTAATTGGTTTTGCCAATTGTTTTGACAAAAAGTATATAGCTAACAAACTAATTATTGCAAGTGCACCTACCATGATAAATAACTGTTTATATTCTTGATTGACTTCTGCCAAATTTCCTTTCAGCTCAAAGAATACGACCCATCCAGCAGTTGTTCCTTTTATTTCAACGGGAGCTTTTACCATGTACAGATTATCATTTTGAGTTTTTGAATAGAATGTTTCTAATTTTTTTGCATCATACAATAACCTGGGATTTAATAAACGATGTAATGATTTATCAGGTGAATTGTCATATACAATATCTCCATTGCTGTTTACAATAAATATAGAAGGATCACTATTCATTTGCATATAACGGCCTGGATCTTCTAAAAAACGTCGAACTTCTATCGTTTGCAATAAACTATCTTCATCTTTTGCTTCATTGCCTTCCACAATCTGCTTAGCGGTTTCTTCTACCATAAACTGCATCATATCAAGACGTTTTTCAAATGTCGTATGTCTAATCCAAAATGCAGAAATGATGGATATAACGATTAAACCAATAGCCAACGTAATAACATAACGGCCTGTCCAATACCGTTGTATGGGGATTTTTTCTTTGTTATTTTCATGAAAGAAATCGAACAATTTTTTATTATTTCCTTTATCAAACACTAAACTGATACCCCATTCCACGAACTGTTTTAATTTCCCCTTCAGTGTTCGGCCAGTTTTGTAATGCTTTACGAATTCTTTTTATTGATAAATCTACAGCCCTATCACTACCTTCATAATCCCATCCCCACACGTATTCAATCAATTCTTCTCGAGTAAATGTGCGGTTAGGATGATCTGCAAGAAAGAATAAAACGGATGTATCCCTTGGTGTCAGCTCAATTGATTCGTTAAATAAAGACACTTCATGGGCTACCTTGTTAATGGTTAAAGATCCAAATCGTTGTAAATTTTGTTGAAGTTTACCTGCGCGCCTTAATACCGCTTCCGCTCGTGCTACAACTTCATCAGCAACAAATGGCTTAGGAATATAATCATCCGCCCCCTCATGCAACCCTTTCAATCGATCAGGAACTTCTCCAAGTGCTGTCAACATAATTACTGGTGCTAGATCTTCTTTGCGAATATTCTTTAAAATATCCCACCCACTTCTTCCGGGAAGCATCACATCTAACACAACTAAATCAGGTTTATGTTTCTTGATATGGGGTATTGCTTCATCGCCTCGAAAAACAGGAATAATATCATAACCTGCTTTTTTAAAATAGGCCTGTAAAATTTGACTA
>DATGUH010000121.1:0-14981 GCA_035301445.1 Pseudogracilibacillus sp.
TCGCTTTCATTTCAGTGGGTATGTTTTTCCACAAAACAAGCAATTTCTTCAAGTTTACAATTAAATTCTATCTGTTCCAATTCCGTAAATAGTAGGTATAGCTGTTTTACAACAGTTTTATATCCCTACTTTTGTACGAGAGCCGCTTGTAAACACCTGTAAGGTAACGAATAGCAATATTTAACTGTTTATATGACTATCTTCATTATTAAGTTCTGTTCTTCCAATCTGTATTATAGTTACTTAGGCCTACAAAAGTGGACTAACCTTTATAAATAGCCATTTTGCTTTATTGAATCTTTTTATTATATAAGATATAATTTTAGAAATAGCCTTTGTAAGTGTTTATATTCGCATTGATGTCAAAATTCAATTCAAAGAGAGGTGTTTGATCATGTCGATTACACTTACGTCCCAAATGAATTCTGTATTTGAATATGGCATAAAGGTGATGCAAAAACATGAGGAACCAATCATACAAGAATGGGAAAACATTCTTTTGCATCTAAAAAAGACAAAAGAACGTTCTTTCAATGAGATGGAAGAGGCAATTGGATATTTTAAAAATTTAATTTTTAAAACTAACATACATGAGAAAGATTCAGAGGATTCTTCACAGCAAAAAACTTTTCCTTCATCAGATCAATTGTTTATTAGTTTTGAAATCCATCAATCCTTTCTTATTTTGCTGGAGAATGTTGTTCATACAATCATTCAAACAGACCCCAAACATGCTCAAAAGGATCACCAAGCAATTCAATATGTATTTGACAAAATAGGTGCAGGTATTTTAACTAATCCTCATCAAAACTTTACTATCGAGACATTTTTGCAAGAGCTTGTATCGTCCAATCAATTTCCGGTTCAGTGGGCTGCATTGGTAAATAATAATGGTACACATTATCATGTCAAAAGACTAGTAAATCAAGAAGATACTTATGTTATCAATAACGTTTTGAAAGCGGATTCAATATTTGGGTTATCTGAGATGTTGTTAAGTGAGATGGATAAGGAGCAAAGAAAAAAGTTTAATGTATTACCAATTTCCTACCATGATTCTACATTACTTTTTTGTATTAATAGTATGGAAACATCTAACTTCGTTCCCTTCATAACGTATTCATTAAGAATCTTTCAACAGGGGCAGGATACGCTTGCTCTTTCTAGACAGGAACAAGATTGGAGAGATTCTGTTATTCTTTTCAATGAAATGATTATGCGATCGAGGAGTTATCAAGAAGCTATAGAAAATATCACGGCTGGATTTGTCAATTATCTACCATTTGAACGTAGTGCACTATTTTCCTATACTTTAAATGATGATGCTGGTATTGGAATGCATGCTCAAGGTTTAGATAACGAAATCATTCAAAACATTGCCGAAAACATTAATAATTTACCCATCATTCAGAAAAACTTAAACTTTCTACAACTATACGGTAAAAATATGAAGTATTTTCAGCCAATTTATATAAAAGAGGCTTCTGCCGGGTTTCCAAATCGCTATGTACAACAATTTCAATTAGGTTCTCTAGTAGTCGCACCTATCTTTACTACAGTTGACAACAAGTTACTCGGTGCTGTTTTACTGGATCAAGGCCCGAATAAAAAGTTCCAACTTAATCAAGAAACAGTCACAGCGCTTGCTCGATTTGGACAAAGTGCAGGTGAAATATTATCCAAATTTACTTCTCATAATAATGAACAAAAGACACTTGCCTTGCAATTATCACCAAGAGAGATTGATGTTTTGCAGTTAATGGCAAAAGGAGCTTCCACACATCAAGCGGCTAGTGAACTTCATTTAAGTGAATATACAGTACGCGATTATGTGTCAGCTATTATGCAAAAAATGGATGCACAAAACAGAACAGAGGCAGTTGCAAGGGCCATTCGAGAAAATATCATTTAATCCCCAATCATGCCTTAAATCATGCCCATGATTGGGAGGATTCTTTTTTCATTAAATGATTTGTAACTTTACAAGTTAATTTTCTGAATATTCTTTACTAAGATTGGACTTTTCAACTATTTAAAAACTCATAATAGTATTTTGGTGGCTGCTCTATTAATTATTCTGAGCAGCCACTGTTTTATTATTATCACCTAAAAAGTCCTCTCCATAGGTTTCTTCAATTATATTGCTATATCTTTCTTCGATTACATTCAACCGTAATGATAATTTTGGGGTCAATTCGCCATCATCCACTGTCCATTCTTTTCCGATAATGACAACTTTTTTCGGCTGTTCAAATTTTGCAAAATCCTTTGTTCGTTCATGTACCTCCTTTTCAATTAAGTTAATCACTTGCTCATTTTTGCACAGATCTTCTGTTGAAGATGATTTAATATTTTTACGATCAGCCCAAATTTGTAGATTTTCAAAATCGGGATTAACTAAACAAATAATATACTTTTGCTTTTCGCCAAAAACGATGGAATTGCCAATAAAGTCACTCTCATCCATTGCATTTTCAATTGGTTGTGGAGCGACGTTTTTTCCAGTTGATAGTACAATAATTCGTTTCTTCCTATCAATTATTTTAAGATAACCATCTTCATCAAGCGTGCCTATATCACCTGTTTTATACCAGCCGTCTACAAATTCCTCTGCAGTTTTATCAGGATCTTTGTAATAACCTTTCATAATATTAGGGCCTTTTACGAGCACTTCTCCGTCATCAGCAATTTTCACATCAACATTAGGTAGAATTTTCCCTACCGTGCCAGCTTTGGCCCGAACAATCGGGTTAGTACTAACAATTGGCGCAGTCTCTGTAAGCCCATAACCTTCTAGAATCGGGAGATCGAGTGCCCAAAAGAATCGAGCCAATTCTGAACTAAGTGTTCCTCCACCGGAAACCATTCCTCGTAATCTACCGCCTAATTTTTCTTTTACTTGGCTAAATACAAGTCGATCTGCTAGTTTCCATTTACGCATAAAACTTGATGGCATTGCTATTTGTTTAATCAATTGATCCATTTGCGCTTTTTGATACTCATCATAGCGTTCCTCACCGATAGACAGTGCCCAATTAAACACTTTTTTCTTAACGCTTGATCCTGCATTAATTTCATCCCATACCATCGTGTAGACCTTTTCAAATAATCGAGGTACACTAGTTAATATTGTAGGCTTCACCTCTAATAAATTCTCTGGGATTGTATTAATACTTTCTGCATAAGCAATGGTTACGCCAACAGAAAGTGGTACAAAATGTCCTGCTGTACGTTCAAATACGTGAGATAATGGTAAATAGGAAAGAGATATATCTTCCGGCAGTAACTCAACCACCCAAAACTGTACTGCTTCTACATTAGATAAAAAGTTACCATGTGTAAGCATGACTCCTTTAGGCCTACCGGTTGTTCCAGATGTGTGAATAATCGTTACCAACTGATCTCTATCTATATTACGCCAATTATCTTCCCAATTGTTTAGTGGATTTTTCTGACCGATGTCTTCTAAATCAGCAAACGACATATTGCTTCCTTCAAGCTGTTGTTGATCATCTGGATACATCGTAATAATTCTTTCTAAATCAGCATCTCCATCAAGAACCTTTTCATACTGTTCTTTATTTTCTACAACAGCTATTTGCACATCGCCATTTTTTAAAGTAAACGCTGCTTGATCAGCTGGTAGTGTTGGATATACAGGGACACTGACTGCTCCAATACTGGCCAAAGCGAAGTCAGTTATCCCCCACATCGGATTGCTGTCGGATATAATGGCTACTTTATCGTCCTCACCAATACCTAATTCAGAAAATCCTGAGGCAGCATGAAAAATCTTCTCCCAAAAATCACGATAGGTCATATGTTGATAGACTCCATTTTCCTTCCACATAAACACATCTTTATCAGGAAATTGTTCCACACTGCGATGGAGCATTTCCACCAAATTATTTGGTTTCACAAGAATATCCCCCTGGATTTTTTATTCATTGAGTGCCTAAAACGAAAACGAATTGAGAATGGTCTGCAATTTTAGTGCTAGACCCATATTACCTTTAATCTTTAACTTGCCACCCATAAATGCGGCCGTTGGATTTAATGTCCCATCAACCATCTGTCTGAAATCATCCGTACTAACGATCAATGTACATGCTGCTTCTTCCTCCGCTCCCTTTACTGCTCGCGCTCCATCCTTATCAATGATGATTTGATACGTTCCATCTTCATCATCCTTCAAATGGAATTCAAATACACCCTCTTTTCCTTTCGTTGCCGATGGATCATGTTTTAGTGCTGCATCAATCATCTCAAATACTTCCGTTGCATCTGGTTTTACCAGTTCTGCCAACAGAAACACCTCCCTTTTAAAATGTATGCCATTTGTAGAAAAGCATTTATGAATAAAATGAATCTTAAACTTTTTCACATTCACAACAGATTAAAATGTGTTTTTACATCAATTTTGCTTTATTAAAAATTAAATACACTCAATAATCGTTGCAGTCGCCATGCCAAAACCAATACACATCACTTGAAGACCATACTTACCTCCAGTATCTTCTAGCTCATGTAAAAGTGTTGTTGAAATACGTGCCCCACTTGCTCCAAGTGGATGTCCAAGTGCAATGGCACCACCACGAGGGTTTACTTTATCCATATCGGGCTGAAGTTCTTTTTCCCAAGCCTTTACAACGGAAGCAAATGCTTCATTAATTTCAAAAACATCGATATCTTCCATTTGCAGTCCCGCTTTTTGAAGTACTTTTTTAGTTGCTGGAATAACACCAGTTAACATCATAACCGGGTCCTCTCCAACTACAGTACGAGCGATGATTTTAGCACGTGGTTTAACCTGAAGTTCTTTTGCTTTTTTATCAGACATTAATAGAACTCCTGCTGCACCATCACTTATTTGGCTAGAGTTCCCAGCTGTAATTACTCCATCATCTGGCTGAAAGGACGGAGTAAGACCAGCTAATTTTTCTAAAGATGTATCTCGTCGAACCCCTTCATCTTGATCAAAAGTGCCAGAATCTAATTCTATTGGCAAAATCTCTCGTCGAAATGCATCATTATCCATAGCTTTAGCTGCTTTACGATGGCTTTCTAAAGAAAAGGCATCCAATTCATCACGTTCCAATTCCCAATTGCTAGCAATCATTTCTGCAGAGAATCCTTGAGGTACGATGTTATGACGGTTGATAAGTTCATTACTAAAACCTCCCATATCACTCCCCATCGGTACTCTAGTCATATTCTCTACACCACAAGCAATCGTAATATCCATATCCCCTGCTAATATAGCTTGTGATGCACTATGAATGGCTTGCTGACTCGATCCACACATTCTATTTAATGAAAAAGCTGGTACTTCTACTGGGAAACCAGCTGCTAAAACCGCTAATCTACCAATGTTCCCACCTTGTTCATCTGTCATAGAAACACAGCCAGTAACAACATCTTCCACTAATGCTGGATCAAGATCACTTCTTTCTACAAGCGCTTTCAAAACAGGTGTTAAAATATCAACGGGATGCGTATCAGAGAATGCCCCTTTTCGTTTTCCAGTAGCAGTCCGTATTGCATCAACGATTACAACGTCAGACAAGTTTATCCTTCCTTTCATGAAAACAACCATTCCTACACATTTTATTAACTTTCAACCATTCAATTAAAAAGTAAACAGTTCAATACCGCCAGATACATTTAAGCCAACACCCGTAATATATTTAGCCTTATCTGAAACTAAAAACACAATAGCATTTGCAATATCTTCCGGATCTCCTGGCTTTTTGAATGCAGTCCGTTGTTTCATTCGTTCATTCATATCAGGATTCGTTAAGTTAAATGCTTCCGTATTGACAATACCAGGGACAATTGCATTAACATTGATTCCGAGACGACCACCTTCTAGTGCCATACTTTTCGTGAAACTAAGAATGCCTCCCTTTGTTACTGAATAACTTGCTTGCCCAAAACCTCCAAGCGTACCAGCTACAGAAGACATGTTAATAATCTTTCCTTCTCCTGCTTCTTTCATATATGGCCAAACTGCCTTCGTACAATTGTAAGTACCGGTTAAATTTACATTTAAATCTCTATCCCAGTAATCATCATTTTGATTTTCCAACTGTGAAACATGATCGAGTGTCCCCGCATTATTAATTAGAATATCAATCTTTCCAAATTCCTCTTTCACTTTAGAAAATACATCACGAACTTCTTCACGATTCGTCACATCCATTTTCATCGCAAAGGAACGCCGACCCATATCTTGTATTTCTTTTGCTGTTTTTTCAGCGAACATTACATCCGTACTTTGCATGACTTGTGCAATTGGGCCATACTTTTCTGCTTCTTGTTCATTTGCATCATCTGATTCAATTAAAATATCAGTAATGACCACGTCTGCTCCAGCTTCAGCTAAAGCCAAGGCATCTTGACGACCAATGCCGCGGGATGCACCTGTTACAACTGCCACTTTACCTTTTAATAACTCATTCCATGAAGACAATGTTTATTCCACCTTTTATTATTTCGTTAATAATCATTCAATAAATACTACCTAATAAAATATTACTCATTAATAAATTGTGGCTTTTCTTTTTGAAAAAATGCCGCTAAGCCAATTCCCGGTTCTTCTGTATTAAATGTATCCGCAAAGGCATGAGCTTCAACATTCATTCCTTCATCCAATGATCCTTCTGCCGCATTAATAGCACGTTTAGCTAGACCCATAGCATGAATGGCTCCTTCTGCTAATTGCTCAGCAAAATTGGCTGCCTCCTCTTCAAGCTTCTCTTGTTCTACATGCCGATGAATCATTCCTACAGCTTCTGCTTCCGCCCCATCCAATCGTTTTGCCAGAAATATAAGTTCCATTGCTTTTGCACGACCGATTATTTTAGTTAACCTCTGCGTGCCACCAGCTCCTGGAATGAGACCAAGTGAAACTTCTGTCAGACCAATCTTACCTCCGCCCATTATCCGAAAGTCGCAAGCTAACGCCAACTCACAACCACCGCCGAACGCATATCCATTAATAGCAGCGATAACTGGTTTAGGCATTTCAGCGAACTTCTGAAAACATGCTTGCATTCTAGCACTTTCTTTGGCAATTGGATTTTCATCATCATCCCCGTCCGTTCCAGGTTGCATTGCATTTTTCAAATCTAAACCAGCTACAAACGTTTTTTCATGATTTGATGCAAGTACTACAACACGTACTTCCTCATCATTTGCTAGTTCCTCACTGGCAGATTCCAGTTCACTCATCAATGCTTCATCAATAGCATTAGCTGGTGCGTTGTCTATCGTTAACCAAGCTACACCTTTATTACGTTTTTCAATAGAAATCGTTTCATATGCCAATTTTTTTCACTCTCTTTCAATGATCACTCTTACTAAATTCATTCTTTGCAGCAATGTATGCGCTATCATCCAAAATAATACTTTTGTTGTAAATCTTGGAGCTTTTAAACTCTAATACCGTAAGGCTCATATTGACGTCGAGCAGTAACAAGATGTTGTACTTGATTCGTTCCCTCAAAAATATCAAATACTTTTACATCACGGTACCACTTTTCTACAACATGCCCATCCAATCCTATCGGGCCAAGTAGTTCCAAACATTTTTCGCAAACTTCTAATGCCATTTCCCCTGCATAAGCCTTGCACATGGCAGCTTCCTTAGCATTTTCCTGTCCTACATCCGCTTTCCATGCCGCTTCCCACGTCAGCAATCTGGCTGCACGAATGTTTTGTTCCAACATTGCCAACGTTTCAGAGGCTGAGTAAAAATATCTCCCACTTTTCGGGTACTCTGCTTTTACGATATCCAGTGTATATTCATAAGCTGCCCGAGCAATTCCAATCGCCATAGAAGCAACAATCGGACGTGTACTATCAAAAGTCTTCATTGCTACACGGAAGCCAGATGGTTTAGATTTACTCGCTTCATATAACTCTTCTCCACCAAGCAAGTTTTCTTTGGGTACAAAACAATCTTCAAAAACAAGTTCCGCCGTTTCATTCGCCCGTAAGCCCATTTTTTCAACCAGCTTTGGCGATGTAAAGCCAGGTGTTCCCTTTTCCACAACAAACGCACGTTGTCCAGCTTTTCCTAGTGAAGCATCTACCGTAGCAAACACAACGACCCATGATGCACGGGCACCATTCGTAATAAATATTTTCTGACCGTTTAAAATATAACCGCCATCTACCTTTTTAGCAGTAGTTTGAACTGCAGAAGCATCAGATCCTGCCTCAGGCTCTGTTAACGCATAAGCGCCCCAACGCGGCTCATCAGAAGTAAACATAGATAAAAATCTTTCTTGTTGTTCCGGTGTTCCACTAGATTGAACGGGCGGACCTCCTAAGCCTGCTCCAGGTAAAGATAAAGTTACTGCAGGATCTCCCCATGCCATTTCTTCAGTCGCTAAGACACCCATGCGGTTTCCTTCACGTTCTTTTTTCTTACCACTTTTCGAGCCGCCAGAACCACCTCCAACAGCAGATGTATTCAATTGAATACCCATTTTATTTACATTATCCAACCAATCATCCGGCACTCTACCTAACTTTTCCGCTTCCATAGCAATGGGCCGGATTTCATTTTCGGCAAACCAATGCGTCATTTCTTTAATCTGGTTTTGTTGTTCTGATAATTTAAAATCAATCATACCGTTACACCTACTTTATCGCCTGCTAAAATTTGTTCGCCTCTTTGAAGAAGCAAATCCTTTTCACGACCGTATAGCGTCACCTGAGCCAAAGCATCTCGTGCCCATTTTTCTGCCGGATACTCCTGGATATAACCATGCCCACCAAGAAGTTGAACGGCTGAATCAGTGACATAACGTGCCGATTGATGTGCCCGGTGTAATGCGCTTAAAGCTAAACCAGATGCATCCTTCTCTTCTTCATCAGCCTTAACAGCCGCTTCCCATACAAGATGGTTCGCTATTCGTGTTTCGATGGCCATTTTTGCAATTCTAAAGGATACCCCTTGAAATGTTGCAATTCTTTGTCCAAAAGCAACTCGTTCCGCTGTATATTCTGTTGCATAATCAAGAGCTGCTTGCATAGAACCTACCTGTTTTGCTGCTTGTAAAATATAAATTCTGGCACGAGCAGCTTTAATCCATTCCTCTGCTTCTTCTCCTTTAGCTAAAACCTTATCAACAGCCACCTCTGTCTGATTGAATGAAAAACACCCAATACCAGATGCTAAAAGCCCAAGTCTAATATCGCCTGCTTCAAATTGCCAAACATCCTGTTCATCAAGGTAAAACACAACTGAAGTCCCTTCTGCATCAACACCTGCGACTAGTATACTATCCGCAAATCGAGCCAGACGTACAGGTTGAGATACTCCATTCACTACATAACCATCTCTTTGGGCATTCAATTGTATTTGATTCCCCCAAGGTTGATCATCAGATGCCAAATCCAAAAACGCTACAGTCTTTTCATTATTCAGCATATTTTCCAAAGATGGATGGCTTTTTGTTCTTAAAAATGAAGCAGCATCATTCACACCAGGCAGTCCTTGAATTATTCCTAAATCACCGTACGAAAGCGCTGTCATAATTTGCACTTGAGTAATAAGCGGAAATTCTAACCCTCCTCCACTTTCAGGAGCTTCCAATGATAAAAATCCAAGTTCAGCTATTTCATTACTTAATGAGGAAGGAACTTGTTTTTTATCTTCACACTCATGTGCGATAGGGCGAATTTTATCCTTTGCTACTTTAGTCGCCACATTCACAAATTCTGTTTCTTCATCTGTTGGTTGAAAAGAAATCACTTCACTACCTCCTACTCGCTATTCAGGTGGATATACAAATATTCCACCATTTTAAAATGGGAATTCCATTTTACGCGGCCCGCTTTTTCGGGCCAATGATATTAACTTTTTTGTTTATTATACGATTGGAGAATATCCTGTAATTTTAATGCTAGGCCCATATTCCCTTTAATCTTAAGCTTTCCACTCATAAATGCTTGAGTTCCATTTAGTTCACCCTCAGTCATTTTCACAAAATCATCTGAGCTCATTTTCAATGTACAATCAGCGTCATCTTTAGCACCCTCAGACGTTACGCTGTTTTCCCCTTGCAAATTCAACTGATAAACATTCGATTCATCTCCATCAAGCTGAAATTGATATACTGCCTCTACACCTTTAGCAAGACTCCCATCTGATTGAAGCGCTTCCTCAATTTCTTTAAAAACACTGCTTACTTCTGCCATTTTTATACCTCCAATTATTTTTGTAACTTGTTATACATCTATGTTATCGATATCTGCAGCCAGAAAACAATACGTATTATGTCGGGTATTCTCTTGTTCTTAAAACGTACGATGTAAATTGTTCGTGGTTTAAAAATGAATCTATCCTAAAAAAGTAAATAAGCAAACGACAATTATAATAAGCTACTCCTTCAATTTTTATAGCATGATCTAATCAAATGTAATCGGGAGAAAAAGCCAAATGAAATAAGCTCTAACTTTACCCTCTTCGGAAAAATCTTAGAACGAATACCCTGATCACTGTATCCTAGCTTATGAAGTTGCACTACTTCAGAACGGATCCGTTTTAAATAGGCCAATTTCTTTGCCATCTTTTCTTTTCCATTCTCAATCACACCTTCATGAGCACAAAAAACAGTATCATAATCCAACGATTGTAAATACTCCAATGACTCAATGTAATCACTTATCGACTCATCTTTTAAAAACACCTTCGGATACGGGGTAACATATAAATCCCCCGTAAATAACCAGCCCTTATTCGGCTCCAATAAACAAACATGATCACTCGTATGTCCTGGTGTCGAGATTGGATGAAATTCGTACGCAGACGTTTTAATAACACGCGGAAATGGCTCACCATGAAAAGGACGCCCCGCACCCACAAACAATTTACTAAACCATGACATATTCTCTTTCTCTTTAATAATTCCAGGCATCCTCTGGTCACAAAACACCTTCACCCTGTCCTGCTTTCCCATCCAAGAAGCAAGGCCAGCATGATCTTCGTGATGGTGAGTGATTGCTGTTTGATTCACGTCTAAGGAACGTATTACCGGCTTCAACTGTCTTTTCTGCGCACTTGGACCCGCATCAATTAAAAATCCATCCATATAGTAAAGATGAATTTTAAGATGTCGAAAAAAGGGATGAACAGGCAGTTTTATAATTGTTATATCATTATAGTGCATATACTCCATAATAAACCTCTCATTTCTTTACACGTTACTTCTATTAAATATCATATAGCCTGATGATGCTATCCCGTTATATGACGGTAATATGATAAATATGCTTCATTGTATAGACTGCAGATAACAAAAAGAAAGATACTATACCCTATCATGCAACTTAATCATCTAATTATCAATCCCTCCCCCTACAAACGTCGCATAGAATTCAGGAATTTTTATTAATGGTTATTCCTGAAGTAACCAACAATACATACAATAAATCACCCACTTCCAAATGAACTAAAATGGAAGTGGGAAAGCATTAATCGAATAACGCTTCAAACGTTTCCTTTCCTGCAATGTGGTCCACAGATAAACCTTTGTCTTTTTGAAAATGTTCGAGTGCTTCTTTCGTCTTTGAACCATAAACTCCATCTATTTGTCCAACTTCTGTATATCCTGATAAATATAAAGCAGCCTGCAAGGTTTTCGTAAGTTCACCTTTAGCCCCATATTTTATCGCTGCAATAGATTGCTTTGTTTTAGTTCCCCATATACCATCCACCTTTAAATTTTTATCAAATTGTTTATTTAATTCAGACTGTAACTTTTTAGTAAGACGTTTCCAAGTATTCTTTCCTGCTTTACCATCCGATTTTGCACCGACCCACTTTTGTATTTTTTTAACTTGATTTGAATGACCATTGCCGCCTTTTGATTTTTTTGTTTTTTTCTCATTTTCTGATGGGGCACATCTAAAATAGTCAGATACCCCTGCTGAGGTCCACCTAGCTAGATCATCCACTTGATTGATCAGAATCTTTTCGTCCTGTTTATTCGTAATAAACGCATATTCAATCAAAACGGCAGGCATTTTTGTTTGTCTGACAACTGCTAAGTTATCACGTTTTTGACCACGATCAGAAGTATTGATATTTTTAGCAACAGCATCATGTACTTCCGATTGTAGTCTTTTCGTTTGTGCATCCACTTCCCCGTTATATATATACGACTCAAATCCACTTATCGAAGATTCACTAGAATTATTATGAACACTAATAAAAATATCAGCCTTCCAATCATTTGCTAGATTCGTCCGCTCCGTGAGTGACAAATACTTATCGTTCTTTCGACTATATTTGACAGTATAGTTTTTACTTTTCAACAGCTTACCAAGTGCCAGTGCAATGTTTAAACTATTATCTTTTTCTTTTGATTGCTCTCCAGATGCACCCGAATCATGGCCACCGTGCCCTGCATCAATAAACACCTTGCTCATCTGCCAACGCCTCACTCTCTCATAAATTATAAACAGACAGTCCTCAATCATTTTCCGCTATCCATTTATTATAATTTTATCGAATCATTCACCTTATCTTTCTTTCCTAACTCAAACATTCCCGTTGCAGCTAAGCCACTTATACCACCCGCCCATAAACGCTCTACTATACCAACATCCAAAAATACGGCAGCTGCACCGATTAGCATCCCTATTACAATCGCCACAAGTGGCATATATCGTTTCTTCACTTTTCTCGTACGCTTTACTGCTTCCACTACTCCAAGTGTTACAGCCGCTATCGCCGTTGCCATCGCCAATATTCCTGTCATACGGCCTCCTCCTATTTGAAATAAAATAAAACCGTCAACGAATTGTAATGGTAATTCATTGACGGTAATTAACTACTAGTATTTTTCTGCCTACTCTTTCAAACAACTTTTTACTAGCTTCGATACTATTTTATTTTAAATTCAATGAATGGTGTCGGCAGTTTGACTCATGTAGTAGGAAACGATTGTACACCTAATACCTCCAACTTTCAGGGGTCATCATCTTTATAGTTTTATTTTTGCATTCCAACTAATCGGAAATATTTGATATACACTCAAAGGGAATTACTACTCAGATGTATCATCTGTTTTTTCTGTTGTTTTCCCTTCTTTCTTCTCCTGTTTTTCCTTCTCCTCTTCTTGTACCTTTTTCGAACGAACATATTGTCGATACCCATAAGTGACTTGTCTTACCGCTTCTTCATTCTCCAAACCTGCTCCAATCGCACCTGCTACAGTAGCCGCAGATGTGACCAGCCAAGCTAATTTCGCATAATCTATAAATCTGACCTCATGCTCTAGCACTTCTTTAAAAACATCTCCAGGCACAAATACAATTACTGCAAAGGAGAATAAAATGAACATTGAAATATAAAAGGTAAATACCGATACACTCAACGTCATCACAGTTGCAGCGTTGTACATTAACCTTAATTTGTTTGATTTATAATGCCTCTTTTTCTCCCATAAATTATGCGCGAATATAATCCAAGTAACCATTGCAATCATAGCAACGGACATTAAAATAACAAATCTAGAATAATTATATAATCCACTCAATTGCCATAAAGTATTAAATATTAACATATACGAACCCGTTGCAAAGGCAAGGCCAATAACCTTCTTAAAATTTGGCATAATCGACCATGGTCTATTGGACATCGTCATCCCGTTAATCAGTTTTAACCTTCCAATACTTTTAGGGCGAATGATAAAACGAATCGACTTTTTCGTGCTAGAATCCTCTGGCATAACCTTTCTTTCTAAAGTTGAAAATTTGAATACCTTATTCATTAACTTATAGAAATTTTTACCTTTATTCGATTCTTTTATCCCAATTCCTTTTTTCAGAAACTGTACATCTGCACTATTATTCGTTGTATAATATAATTCCTTCGCCATATGTACCATCGTATTCTTCACATTTCTTGCGGTCGGCATTATGCCAAAAGCAGGTAAAGAAATCTGAGCAGCCTCATTTTTGTGCGTATCAGCAAGCACAACAAAGCCCTGATCAAAAATCGGTAAATCAGTCAGTGAAATGACATAATCCCAATCATGAGTTGATCTCAATTCGAAAGCCCGATCCATAATTTCATTTACCTCTTCAGCTGCTCCTGTTAAATGATCCACTTTTAAATCAATTTTCCAATTAGCACTATCCGCTATTTCTTTATTGAGCGTTGCTTTTATATTATCTTCTATTTTCTCAGAAATGGCAGTTGTTAAGCCAGGTGCCGCTACAATTCCTAACGTCGACGTCTGCATATGAACATACAGCTCCTTATCTCAATTCCGAAGACTACTTCTTTCAATAGTACATATAATATGAATATCCCCTACAACCTTCAGAACAAAACCTTCAAATCAACTCAACATTTAAATCTTTAAGTTTAAGGCTGACAAAAGAAAGGAATGTATTTGTAAGCAAAATGAATGAACCTATCCAAGAACATTAAGAAACTGTTTCATAATAAAAGACAAGGAGGTTAGCACCTTGCTATTTACAATTATAGCAATCTTAGTCATTTTATGGCTTCTAGGTTTCTCCTTCGAAATCGGCGGAGATTTAGTTCACCTATTACTGGTCATTGCTTTGATTGTCCTAATCGTCCGTTTAGTAACAGGAGGAAGAGCACCTTAACACTCTTACAACTGAAATAGTTGGCTTTCTCGATCTATTAATTCGATTAGCAGCTAAAAAAATGATAACTCCCTTCTGCAAAAGCAGTTTATATTTATGCTTCTGTGGAGGGGAGTTTATTTTTATTTCATTCATTAATTCTTTTGTGGCGTTGATTATAACTTATTTGACCAATCTCAACATTTTATGATCATTTGGAAATTTATTTTAGTTTATTTAACCATCTTTTATGATTTCTCCGTGAATTGGGCCTATATCCTGATTTATCCGACCACTTCTACTTATTTCTAAATGAAATGGGAAGTTATCTAGATTTTATTAACCAATTCCACTTTTTTCAT
>DATGUH010000122.1:0-4540 GCA_035301445.1 Pseudogracilibacillus sp.
GCTCTTATATAATTTTTAATAACTTCACTGGAGAAATTAAGTCATATATTTCGAATGAAAGGGATTCCAACTAATAATATATGCGTTTTTCCATCTATTTGCTCCAACGATGAAAAAAAGAGGGGTCGTCATGAAAAAAAAGGATCAAAATTTTATAAAGAAAGAAAACCAGAACCTTATACTAGATTTGATTCAAGATCACGATTTGGTGACTCGGGCTAAGCTGGCAAGGTTAGCTAGTATGAGTCCAACGACAGTGTCCCGGATTGTGGCGTCTTTGATGGATGTTGGTTTAGTGAAAGAAACGAACAAGCATACAACAGGGGTCGGAAGAAAAGCGACATTCCTTTCTTTAAATCCAGATTCACTTGTTTCGATTGGTGTAGAGCTGGATGAAAAAAATATCAGAGTAGGTTTCTTTGATTTTTTAGGTAGAAGTATTGCAACAGAAGAAGCGGAAAAAGAATTGCGAGAAGATGCATCCACTGTTGTTAGTCGTTTAAAAGAGATTATTTTTCGCTTAATCCATCAATACGAAATTGATATACATAAGATTACGGGCATTTGTGTTGGGTTGCCAGGTCTAGTAAACAATGAAACTGGTGAGGTTATTATCTCTGCCCAGCTAGGTTGGGAGAATGAATCATTTGGGCAGTTGCTAAAGGATGAGTTGAATTATCCCGTGCTCATTGATAATGAACTGAAATTGAAAGCGTATGCCGAGAAGTTGTTTAGTAAAGATAAATCTAGCGATACGATGGTAGTGCTCGGATTTGGAAGTGGGGTTGGTTCTGCTTTAATCATGGGAGATACCATATATAGGGGATATTTAAACTCTGCTGGAGAAATTGGGCACACGGTTGTTGATCCTAACGGAATGTTGTGTACTTGTGGTAATTTTGGTTGTTTACAAACGTATATAGCGGAAGGTTTTCTAATAAGGGAAGCATCCAAACAGGCTGATGTACAGGATTTAGAAGATATTATTTTAGCTGCTGATGAAAATCAAAAATGGGCTGTAAACATTATAGAAAGAGCTATTACGTATGCAGCGATTACGATTAACAACAGTGTTTGTTTAAATAATCCGGATAAAATAATTTTGACAGGGTCAACGATTGAAAGATTTCCATCTGTTCGGGATAGAATTTTAGAGGCGGCCAATAAGCAAATATGGTCTCCGTTAAGTGATACAACATCGATAGAAGTATCTGATTTAGGAGAAACTGGTGTTATTTTAGGAGCTGGTCTATTATCCCAAAGGGTTTATATTAATCAATTGAACGATGAAAAGGAGTTGATTAAAAATGAATAGATGCAGATAACATCCGTTTTTTGAAAAACTATCATTATAAATTGCATCATGAAAATAATTTTTAATCTTAAAAAACAAAGATTTCACAATTTTATAAAACTTAAGGGGCGAATACACATGAAAAGATTTTTGTCGAGTATTAGTTTTACTTTATTAGCAGTATTTATGCTTTCCGCATGTGCGACTGGAACTCCTTCTAATGAAGGTGGCAACGCTAATGGCGGTGGGGAAGGTAATGGTAATAATGGTGGCAGCGACGATAATGCTACAATTGCTTTCCAGGAAAATATCCAGACAATGGATCCTCATGATGGGAGTTCAGGTATTGATATTAGTGTAGCTTTGACGATGTATGAAACATTGTTAACACCTGATGAAGATGGGGAACTTCAACCTTTATTAGCGGAAGATTATGAAGTAGATGATGAAAGTAAAAACTTCACTTTTTTCCTTCGTGATGATGTTGAGTTTACGGATGGAGAGAAGTTTAATGCAGAAGCTGTGAAAGCGAATTTCGAACGTATCATTGATTCAGAAGGTTCTATCAATGGATATAAAAGTTTAAGAAATGTGGAAGATATTGAAGTAGTTGATGATTATGAAGTAAAGATAACTTTGGATGATACGAACAGTCAGTTTTTAGATAAAGTAAGAAGTATTCGTATGGCAAGTCCGAAAGCATTAGAAGATGATGATGTGGACTTTGGTGAAGAATCTTATGGAACAGGACCATTTGTAATGGAATCTTGGAATCATGGTGAATCTTTAGTAGCGAAGAAGAATGAAGACTACTGGAGAGACGGATACCCTAAGGTAGATCAGTTAACATTTAAGCCTATCCCTGAAGATGGATCAAGAATTGCTATGTTGAAAACAGGGGATGCAGATTTCATTTTCCCAATACCTGTAAATGATGTAGAAGATTTACAAAATGAAGATGGTGTTAAAGTAGATTTGAAAGAATCAACTTATGTGAACTACGCTACGATTAATACAAGTAAAGAACCTTTTGATAATGAAAAAGTAAGACAGGCAATGAACTATGCTATTAATAAAGAAGATTATGTAAAAGTTGTTAAGAATGGATATGCAACACCATCCGACTCACCACTTCCGTCTACGAATGTATTTTACGAAGAGCAGGAAGCTTATGATTATGATATTGAAAAAGCGAAAGAATTGATGGCTGAAGCTGGTTATGAAGATGGATTCTCAACTGAAATCTGGGGAAGTGACTCTAGTAAAGATAAGTTAGGGATGCAGTTTATTCAACAACAGCTTGAACAAATTGACATTGATGTAGATATTAAGCAAATGGAACGAGGAACTTTATCGGATGAGATTAATAAGCCTGAAACACCTGAAGAATCTGAAGTAGAAATGTGGTATGTAGGCTGGTCTTCTACAACAGGTGATACAGACAATGCGATTAATCCATTGTTCAATAGTGAATCTTTCCCACCGAATGGCTCGAATACTGCTTATTATGATAATGATAAAGTAGATACATTAATTGGAGAAGCACTTCATGCAGCTGATGAAGATGTAGCAGCTGATAAATATGGTGAATTACAAGAGATTATTATGGCGGATGCTCCTTGGCTTTTCCTAGGTGTAGATGAAGAACCGACAGCAATGAAAGAAAATCTAAAAGGTGCTTGGAGATCTGCTGACGGAAACTTCTATTTACAAGATATTGAGTGGGAATAATTTTAACGATTTACTTGAATGAATAGAGATGCGCCCAATAGCAACTAGGCGCATCTCGCTTATTTCATAAGTAAGTATTACAAGTTTTGTCATAATTAGCAGTTAAAAAGCGACTTTTGGCGAAAAGGAACATACGCTTAAAAAGGAGGTACATCAAGATGGGAAGATATATAGTAAAAAGGTTGCTTGGTCTAATACCACTTCTGCTCGCTGTTTCATTTTTGATTTTTATTTTCATCCATATTATCCCGGGTGACCCGGCGCGATTGATGGCTGGAAAAGATGCTACAAATGCTGAAGTTGAGGCACTTAGGGCTTCTTTAGGATTGGACGAACCTTTGTTGAAGCAATATTTTGCCTTCATGACTGATTTGTTTAAAGGCGATCTCGGCTATTCTTTACGATCTAATGCACCAGTTACAAAACTATTTGGAGAACGGTTTTTACCTTCATTACAATTATCATTATTGAGTATTGGCTGGGCTTCTGTTTTTGGTGTTTTGTTAGGTATTGTGTCCGCAGTATTTAGAGGTCGTTGGCCAGATTACTTAGGAACTGTAACAGCAATTTCAGGAATTTCTGTTCCGAACTTTTGGCTTGGTTTAGTAATGATTCAATTGTTTGCTGTTGTTTTTAATATTTTCCCAGCAGGTGGTATAGAAACATGGAAAGGATATATCTTACCTTCCATTGCATTGGGAGCAGGGATTATGGCAATGATTACTAGATTTACGCGTTCATCCTTAGTACAGACACTGCAGGAGGATTTTGTCAGGACGGCTAGGTCGAGGGGATTAAGTGAAAAGGCAGTTATATTTGGACATGCCTTGAAAAAATCACTCGTTACGGTAATGACAATCGCTGGATTACAGTTTGGTTTCTTATTAGGTGGTTCGATTGTTGTAGAAACGGTGTTTTCGTTTCCGGGTATGGGGAGATTGCTAATTGATTCGATACAATTTAGAGATTACCCAGTTGTACAATCATTATTATTGATTTTTTCATTAGAGTTTATCTTAGTTAATCTCCTTGTAGATATATTATATGGATTTTTAAATCCTAAAATTAGATATAACTGATGAAGCTATAATCTAGTAATCATTTCTAATGAACATTGCATGGAATGAGTGAAGAAGTTTTTAAAGGTATAGTTGCAAATGCATCATATCTAAGTCAATTTTATAACTGGCTTTATTGAATGAAAATCCGATAGTTTAACAAATAAATTTCATAAATGTTCGAATTTTAGAATCTAACTCGAATGGCTGTAACGTAAGGCGGCGACTCCTGCGGGAACAGCACGAGTCTTGAGACCCCACAGTGAGCGGTTTAGGCGTTAAAGGAAGGAAGGCTAAATTCTCGGACGTCACGAGAGCAACGCCTTCATGACCAACGTCCTGTTGGCCCGAGGCTCAAGCCGTGCCCGCGGCAAAGTAGACACTGTGAAAGTGTTCTTCTTGAACAGATGTCGCCCTTGAGCTGTTATGAAGTTAAAGCGTCCGTCTGCAGTGAAAG
>DATGUH010000123.1:0-11481 GCA_035301445.1 Pseudogracilibacillus sp.
CAGATGTACCTTTCAAATAAAAAAGACACACAATAAAGTGAAACAATAAAATCTTGTAAGTGGAGTTTAATATTTCTTTAATTTTTTAACCCCCTATTCCTTTTCCCAAGGAAGGAGGCAGACATATATAAGATAAGCGAAAACCAAATAAGTATAAATGTTACTAAATGTGCGTTAGTAAACACTTCGTCGTACAAAAAAACACCAATGAACAACATGATAGTCGGTGCAATATACTGTAAAAATCCGAGCATAGATAATGGTATGTGTAATACAGCACTGCCAAATAAAAGTAAAGGTACAGCTGTGGCAATGCCAGAAAATAAGAGAAGCAAATTGTCATTCATTGCACCAGATGTAAAACCAATAGTTGCCCCATGCATGCTAAATAAATAGATAAGGGTAATTGGTGTAATAATCATTGTTTCAATGGCTAGACTGAATGAAGCTTCTATATTGGCTAGCTTTTTCAGTAATCCATACAAAGCAAATGTTACAGCAAGTGCAAGAGATATCCATGGAAAAATGCCGTAACTAAACGTTAAATAACATACGGCTATACCGGCTATGATGCAGGAGACGACTTGTACTTTAGAAAGTTTTTCTCTGAGGAGCAATACTCCAAATAGAATGCTGATTAATGGATTAATATAATATCCGAGACTTGTTTGGACGACATGCTCATTCTGCACTGCCCAAATAAAAACAAGCCAATTTAAACTGATGACAACAGAAGCTGAACTAATCAACAGTAATACCCGTTTATTATGTAATACACGTTTACATTCTGTAGCAAATCTTTTCCATGAACGGGTAATTAAAATAAATACGATCATAAAAACGAACGACCAAATAATACGATGAGCAAGTACAATATCCGCCCCAATATGTTCCGAAAGCTTCCAGTATATTGGCAGCAATCCCCATAATATATATGCTATGATTCCAGTTGGTATACCACTTTTTTCTGTTATCATAAGTCCACCTCATTTCCAGAATGAATATATTAATTTTTCATGATTTTCTGTAAAAAAGCAATGGATTTGTTTTATTATCTGCTGTACAGCCTTTCTAAGTGAGGACGCTTGTATTATAATGATATTAGAAGCTCACCAAAATGGGAGGAATTAGAATGTCTAATAAAAAATTCGAAACAGATGTCGTTCATCATGGCTACGATGCAAAGGAAATGTTGGGGAGTCTCGCTGTACCGATTTATCAGACATCTACATTTGAGTTTAATTCTGCTGCACATGGGGCAAATTGTTTTAGTGGAGAAGATTCAGGATATATGTATTCCAGACTAGGAAATCCAACAGTTCACGTGTTGGAGGAAAGAATAGCTGCATTGGAAAATGGTGAACAAGGGCTTGCTTTTAGCTCTGGAATGGGAGCGATTTCAGCAGTAATTGTTGCATTAACAAAAGCCGGTGACCATGTACTTTGTTCTAAAGGCTTGTATGGGTGCACATTTGGTTTGTTAATGATGATGAAAGAGAAATACCAAATGCCAGTAGATTTTACGCAATTTTCTACTGAGGAGGAAATTAGGGCACAAATTAGAGATGAAACCTCCTTAATTTATATTGAAACGCCAATTAATCCGACAATGGAACTTGTAGATTTAGAGATGGTTGCATCTGTTGCAAAAGAATATGACATTCCTGTAGTTGTGGACAATACGTTTGCTTCTCCTTATTTACAGAGACCACTTGAACTTGGATGTGATGTCGTTGTTCATAGTGCTACGAAGTATTTAAATGGACATGGTGATGTTGTTGCCGGCCTTGCGGTAGGGACAAAAGCTTTTATGGATGAAGTAAGTGTAACAACTCAAAAAGATATGGGTGCTATTCTTTCTCCATTTGATGCATGGATGCTGTTACGTGGCATAAAGACGCTTCCATTAAGAATGGATCGTCACTGTGACAATGCGGAAAAGATTGCAGAAAAGTTAAAAGATCATGAAAAGGTTTCGGCAGTTTATTATCCTGGGATAGACAATCCAGTATTTCAAAAACAAATGAAGCGAGGCAGTGGTGTTATAGCTTTCGAGATTAATGGAACAGAAAAAGAAGTTCAAAAATGTTTAGATGCATTACATTTTATTAAAGTAGCTGTTAGTCTTGGTGATGCAGAAACATTAATAGAACACCCTGCTTCTATGACTCATGCTGTTATTCCTGAAGCCGAGAGAATAGAGATGGGTATTTCAAATACATTGATTCGGTTATCGATTGGTTTAGAAGCAGAGTCAGATATTTGGGAAGACTTAAATCAGGCATTAAATCAGTTATAAGTCTGGTTCATAATTGAAAAAGCAAACAAAAATAACTGGATTATGATAAAATGAGGTCATTAATGTTTCGCAAAAGGTAGGATGTCTATGCAGTTGGCTGCGTTTTTATTGGGGTTTTTATTATTTGCAAATATAGCTTTAGCATTTACAATCATTTTCTTAGAGAGAAAAAACGTCAGTTCCACATGGGCCTGGCTGATGGTATTATTTTTCATACCAATTTTGGGCTTTTTTCTTTACTTGTTATTCGGTCGAAAGTTAAGTAAGCATATTTTTACTTGGGATACCAAGAGCAGGCTGGGTGTCGAACGTGAAGTCCAAAAACAAATTGAAGTTTTGAAACAGGACAAACTGCCTTATAAGCAAGAAATATTAAAAGAGTATAAAGATTTATACTTTCTTCACCTCAAACATAACGATGCTATTTATAGTCAAAATAATGATGTTGTGCTTTTCACAGACGGTAATGAGAAATTTAATGCGTTGATTGAAGATTTGGAGCAGGCAGAGGATCATATTCATATGCTGTACTATATCATTCGTCATGACCGATTAGGAAATAAGATTGCCAATGTGCTAATTAAGAAAGCACAAGAAGGAGTAAATGTACGATTTTTATATGATGATATGGGTTCAAGATCATTAAGCAGGGGTTATATACGACGTTTGGAAGCAGCTGGTATTAATGTGGGAGCTTTTTTTCCACCTAAAATTCCAAAACTGAATTTCAAAATCAATTTCAGAAACCACCGCAAACTTGCTATTATAGATGGTAAAATTGGTTATATTGGTGGCTTTAACATTGGGGATGAGTATCTTGGTGAATCGGAAAAGTTTGGTTATTGGAGAGATACGCATTTAAGGGTAACTGGAGATGCCGTTAAAACAATGCAGACTAGATTTATTCTTGATTGGAATCAGGCTTCTAGAAACCATATCGGTTATGACGAGCGTTACTTTATCGGAGGAGATAAGGGAGATGCAGGTATGCAAATTGTTTCCAGTGGCCCTGACCAGGAATGGGAACAAATTAAGTACGGCTATATCAAAATGATTTTAAACGCCAAGGAATATGTTTACCTACAAACACCTTATTTTATCCCGGATGAAAGCTTAATGGACGCACTCCGTATTGCGGCGTTATCAGGTGTAAAAATTAAGTTGATGATACCGAATAAACCGGATCACATATTTGTTTATTGGGCAACGTTATCTTATATTGGTAAATTGTTGAATGAAGGGGCAGAAGTATACCTATATCAGAATGGATTCCTTCATGCTAAAACGATTGTAGTGGACGGTAAAATTTCATCAGTAGGGACAGCGAATATTGATGTTCGCAGTTTTCGTCTTAACTTTGAGGTTAATGCTTTTGTATATGATGTACCTCTTGCTAAAAAATTAGAAGAAGCTTTTGAACGTGATGTCTTGTTATCGACGCAGATGACGAAGCATTTATATGAACAAAGATCTTTAGGGATTAAGTTTAAAGAATCAATTTCGAGATTGTTATCCCCTATATTATAAGGAGATTATGTATGGAAAAGAAGCCTTGTGTTAACTCTAAGACTGTAAAAACAGCGCTAATTCTGCCACCGGATGCTAATCAATATGGCACATTATTTGGTGGTAGTTTAATGGCGCATATTGATGATGTGGCAGCAATTGCAGCAGTTAAACACGCTAGAAAGCCTGTTGTTACAGCATCAACAGATTCAGTGGATTTTCTTAGCCCGGTCAAAGTTGGGGACTCTATTCAAGTAGAGGGATTTGTTACTTCCGCCCATAAAACATCTATGGAAGTATTTGTGAAAGTTGTTCAAGAGGCGTTGATGTCGGGAAAGAAAGGAATTTGTGCAACGGCTTTTCTAACATTTGTTGCACTGGATGATGACGGAAGACCAACAGTCATACCACAAATTTACCCGGAATCTGAAATAGAAAAAAACCTTTTCGCCGGAGCAGCTATTAGACGAGAACGTAGAAATGAGCGGAAGAAAGAGTCGCAGGAAATGGCTAAAATATTTTCAATTGAAAATGGAGAGTGATGTAAAATGGATGAACAAACTTTACAAGAAAGATATGCGGATTTAGTTTTGAAAAAAGGAGTCAATATCCAAAAAAATCAAGCACTTGTCATCAATGCCCCGATTGAAGGAGTGGAATTTGTTCGATTAGTTGCTAAAAAGGCCTATGATCTAGGCGCGAAGAATGTACATATTAATTGGGCAGATGATGAATTAACATTTTTAAAATATAAACATGCGTCAGATGAAGTTATAGAGAACGTACCGGGCTGGAAAGTAGACATGCAGGAAGGTTTTGCGGAAGATGGTGCTGCATTTTTATCTATTCATGCAACAGACCCGGATTTATTAAAAGATATAGATCCAAAAAGAATTGCTGCAGCAAATAAAGCGGCAGGAGTTGCACTTAGAAAATTCCGCGAATATACGATGAATGACATTGTAACATGGTCAGTCATTTCTATTCCTACTCGTGCATGGGCACAGAAGATTTATCCAGAAAAAACAGCTGATGAGGCAGTTTCAGCTTTATGGGATACTATTTATAAGATGGTTCGTGTCGATGGAGAAGATCCTATTGAAGTATGGAATAAACATAACCAACGTTTGGAAAATGCCTTTATTACGTTGAATGATAAACAATACACAAAGCTACACTTAAAAGCACCAGGTACAGATTTGGAAGTAGGTCTTCCTAAAGGACATATATGGCATGGTGGAGCAGCAGTTTCCGCTTCGAATATCATATTTAATCCGAATATGCCAACAGAGGAAGTATACACTTCACCACATAAATATCATGTGAATGGTACGGTATCAAGCACTAAACCATTGAATTATGGCGGACAATTGATTGATGAATTCCAGTTAACTTTTAAAGATGGAAAGGTAGTCGATTTCCAAGCGAAGTCAGGAGAAGAAGCATTGAAAAACTTGCTGGATGCCGATGAAGGAGCAAGGAGACTAGGAGAGATGGCGCTTGTTCCAGATGCATCTCCAATCTCGCAGTCCGGCTTGATTTTTTACAACACGTTATTTGACGAGAATGCATCTTGTCATATCGCACTTGGCAAAGCATATCCAACAACCGTAGAAAATGGGGAAGATATGAGTGAAGAGGAACTCGATAAAAACGGTATCAATGACAGTATGGTGCATGTAGATTTTATGATTGGCTCTGACAAAATTGATATTGATGGTATTAAAGCAGATGGCACGGCGGAAGCAGTATTCAGAAATGGTGCATGGGCCTTTGATATTTAATTGAATAGTATATAAACAGTCTGGTGATCCTAGGCTGTTTTTTTGTATGTTTTATGATATTATTATAAACATTTTAGTTACAATAAAAGTGATTGATAATCAGCTGATTACGGTGTCTTAGAATAAATTTAGAAAATCTTTTTTTAGAAATAAAATTTTAGTCTTTACTTTCATCTCCATGCCGATTACAATATTCTTTATATGATTTTTAAAAGGTTTCAATTGGAGGTGCATTTCCCATGGATTTATCACTTTTGTTCGTGATAATGTTTATATTTCTGCTTGGCATAGGATCACAGTGGGTGGCGTGGAGATTTAGTCTGCCTGCCATAGTAATTATGTCGATAGCTGGCCTCGTTATTGGTCCTTTTTTTGGATGGATGAACCCAGAGGAGAGCTTTGGTGAACTATATGATCCACTCATATCAGTGGCGGTAGCAATCATATTATTTGAAGGTAGTTTGAATCTTAGTTTCAAAGAATTGAGTGGGTTAGGAAAACCTGTATTTCGAATTGCTACAATTGGGGCTTTAATTGCCTGGATTCTTGGTTCTTTTACTGCTCATTATATTGCAGGACTTTCTTGGGAAGTGGCTTTTGTTATTGGCGGATTGTTTATAGTTACAGGCCCAACTGTTATTATGCCTCTTCTCCGTCAATCTAAACTAAAACCACGCCCAGCTAAAATATTAAAATGGGAAGGTATCATTGTTGATCCACTTGGTGTGTTATTAGCTGTATTTGCTTTTGAAATAATTTCGTTTTTTACTTCTGGATCGAATAATGTGGATACATTATTGCTATTTTTCTTCGGTTCAGCATTAGCTGTATTGCTTGGGTGGTTTTCCGGCCGTTCACTTGGTTGGATGTTCGAAACTGGGCATATTCCGGAGTTTTTGAAATCACCAGCTGTGTTTGTTGTCGTTATTTTTAGTTTCACGTTACCAGATGAACTTGTGCATGGAACAGGACTTTTATCTGTGACAGCAATGGGGATGACTCTTGCTAATGCTGGTATTAACTCGTTGAATGATTTTAGACACTTTAAAGAGAATGTATCACTATTATTAATTTCAGCTATATTTATTATGCTAGCTTCATCGTTGAACTTAGATACTATTCTACACATTTTTAATCCGCATATTATAGGATATGTGTTATTAATGATGTTTGTCGTGCGGCCTTTATCTATTTTTATATCAACGATTGGTACTGGGTTGACAACGGGAGAGAAGTCACTTGTCGGTTGGATTGCTCCAAGAGGAATTGTTGCTTTGACGGTGTCTAGTTATTTTGCGAACATCTTGTTGGAAGCTGGTTATGAAGATGCAAGATTATTAACGACATTGACATTTGGATTGGTTTTTTTCACAGTTGTGGCACATGGTTTTACAATTAGCCCGATAGCGAAGAGACTTAATCTCTCGTTAGAAGGAAAGCCGGGCATCTTAATTGTTGGTAGTAATCCGTTTACAGTTAATCTTGCCCAATCATTTATAAAAAAGGAATTCCCAGTATTAATTGTAGACTCTTCTTGGGAAAATTTAAGATATGCTCGTAATAATGGCGTTCCGTTTTACCACGGAGAAATCTTGTCAGAACAAACAGAGTATAACCTTGACACCATTCCATATGATTATATTATTGCGGCTACCAACTATGACTCGTACAATGCGCTTGTGTGTACAACATTTATGCCAGAATATGGTCGAACGAATGTGTTTAAAGTAGATCCAAGCAAAGAAGAAAATAATAATGGGAATATCGTGTCACGTGTTGGTGGTAGATCACTATGTAAAGATGAAGTGTCCTTAGATGAATTGGTTGATAAAGTAAAAGCCGGGTATTTGTTTAGACATACAAAACTGACCGAAGTTTTTAATTATAAGGCGTTTGAGAAAGAAAAAGAGGAAGAAGCGGTATTTCTTTATTTCATAAAGCCGTCCACACGGGTCTATTTTTATGCAGATGATATGCGAATGACTCCTGCACCAGGGGATGTAATTGTTAGCTTGACAACACCGCAAAAAGAAGTGAAAAAGATAAAGAAAAAGTTGGAAAGTAATGGGTCTAGTTAAGTATTAAAGTGAAACTGCAAATAGTTGTTGAACAATTACTATATAATATATAAAAGAGGGCGCTAAATAAATGGATTTAGCGCCCTTTTGGTTGAAATGACAGTAATATAATATCAATTGACACTCTTTCTTGCTTATTTCCCCACCTCACTTATAATTCATTGTAAATGGGTCTTACTACCAGGTACACTGCGATAAAACATAAAAAAGGAAGTGCCCTCTAAATGTCTGTATAATGGTAGTCAGCGAAACCAGTCAGAATAAAGAACATTTTATAAATTCACTTGGAAACGTTCGGATAATTCCTGTAATCAGTATGTATGAAATGATTCAGGTGACAAAATAGTTATTGTGAATCAACACATCACTGTTTCGCAATATTTGGTGAGGTGATTATATGAAGCAAAATATGATGGTTGTTGAAGATGACCAAATGATACGTGAACTTATTGTAATGTATTTAGAGAAAGAAGGATACGACGTAATAGAAGCAGCTAATGGGGAAGAAGCTAAGGAAAAGTTTTTACTAGATCGTCCGTGCCTTATTATACTTGACTTAATGCTGCCAAAGTTAAGCGGTGAAGAGTTTTGCAAGTGGGTAAAAGAGGAGGGTGATCAGGATGTTTCCATTATCATATTGTCAGCTAAGACACGGGTGGAGGATAAATTAAATGTCTTTAACATGGGAGCTGATGATTATATGGTCAAACCATTTGAACCAGAAGAATTAGTGGCACATGTTAAGGCTGTTTTACGAAGAACAGGACAATTTTGTCAAAAGCTCGTTCATAAAGGTTTATGTTTAAAACCACTAAAAGGGGAAGTTTGGCTGTTCAATGATTCATTAAGTGTCACACAAATAGAGTTTAAAATACTACAGCATATGATGGAAAATCCGAATCTTATCATTACAAGAGAAGACTTAATCAATCACATTTATCCAAACACAGATCAAACGATACTAGACAGGACAATTGATGCACATATAAAAAAGTTACGTAAAAAGATAGAAAAAGATCCAGCCAATCCCGATCGCATTTTAACAGTTCGCGGATGGGGGTATAAATTCTCATATGTTTAAGCGTAAAAAGACATGGTTTCCTAAAAAGATTTTATGGCGTTTAACTATTCCAAATATGGTCGTTATTAGTATATTTATCGCCTTGAGTAGTATTGCAACATATAATACTGCTTGCTATTTGGCCGATGACATAGGTACAGTTCAACTAGAAAACCAAGTTATATTTGATACAACACTTTTTCAATATATATTAATATTTAGTATCTCAGCAATTGTTGCTAGCAGCTTAGTTCATTTTTATGTAACGAAAAAACTAATCAACCCATTGCAAGAATTAATTAATTCCACAATCCGAATGAAAAAAGGAGATTACCCAACCCCATTATCTTCATCATCCACAGATGAAATTGGGCAATTAACGACACACTTTAATGATCTTGTTCAACAATTAAAAACAAATCAAGAAAACCGTAAAAAGCTAGTTTCCGATATATCACATGAGCTTCGAACGCCACTATCAAACTTAAATGGTTATATGAGCGCACTGAAAAACGGCGTTATCACTGGAGACAAAAAGTTATATGAATCTTTGCATGGTGAGTTGAATCAAATTACTCAAATGGTTAATCAACTGGATCAGTTAAAGGAATGGGATGACATTAAAAACCAGAAGTTTACAGAGAAGGAAACATTTCAATTAAATAAGCTTGTACAACAAACAGTAGAAATGTTTCGTTGGAATTTAAATGAGAAAGAGATTCTATGTGAAGTGTCCATGGATACTGGGAAGGTTCATGCCAGTAAAAAGGACATAGCCCAAATTTTTAGTAACTTTTTAGATAATGCAATTCGTTATTACAATGGATCTGAACCGATTGTTATCAAAGGAGAATCTCGTCAAACAGAATATTTAGTAGAAGTAACGGGGCCTGGAGAACGGATAGAGAAGTCAGATCACCCCTATTTGTTTGAAAGGTTTTATCGTGTTGATTCTTCACGAGGTAAGGATACGGGAGGAACCGGACTGGGTCTTGCTATTTCAAAAGAAATTATTGAACATCATGGCGGTCAGATTGGTATGTTTTCCACAGAACAATTACATACGTTCTGGTTTACCTTGCCTACGAATCAATAAGGGTGGGGACATGATGGAACGTAAAAATTGTATAAAGCTTTTTTATCATAAACATGGAAAAGTTGTTTGTATTTACGACACTTTTTCATGTTTTTTTAAATGGTTTCATTCATATTCTTATTTTTTTAGCTTGTTACAATTAAGTGACAATCTTACAGTTTCATCAAACTTTCACAAACGTGGGCTATAATTAATAAACAGATGATACATCAGAATGAATTTAATTTGGGTAGAGTTTGTAGAAGACAATATTGTGTTTTTCAATAAAGCATTGAATATTTGATGTTTCCTTATTCAGATTGAGACATTTATGATGAATATTGTGACTTAAAGACTTAGTCTAAAGAGAAAGCTAGCGTGTAGAATCAACTATAGAAAGATAATTATGAAAGTAGGGTGATTAATATTGGGCGGAATAGAAGGAGAAACAATGTTAATAGTTGGGATGTTACTGGCGCTTGGAGCAGGGGCATTATCCTTTCTCTCTCCATGTGTGTTGCCAATATTCCCAGCTTATATGTCATATATAACAGGAATCAGTGTAAAAGAGCTTCAAGGGGATAAAAATAGTCAAATTAGACGCAAGCTATTGAGCCACGCGTTGATTTTTTTAATGGCAGTCTCACTTGTCTTTATCGGATTAGGTGCTGGGGCGTCTTTCTTAGGGGATTGGGTACAAAACCTGTTATTTGGTGATTCGGGCAAATTAATACAGCGGATAGCAGGCATTTTTATTATTATCATGGGACTATTTATTGCTGGCTGGATGAATATTCCGTTCCTAATGAAAGAAAAACGTATTCAGTCAAAAGCAAAACCAGCTGGATATATCGGGACCTTTTTCATTGGTCTTGGATTTGCAGCAGGATGGACGCCGTGTATTGGACCTATTTTTGGCTCAATATTAATATTGGCTGCAAGTAATCCGGGGCAAGGACTATTTTATACCTTTATGTATGTCATTGGATTTGCTTTACCATTTCTCGTTTTGACTTTCTTCCTTGGATCAACGAAATGGATTGTAAAACATAGTGGCATTATTATGAAGTTTGGTGCAGTCATAATGATTATCATGGGAATCTTATTGTTTTTTGGTCTTATTCCGGTTATATCAGGATACTTACTTGATCTCGTAGAAGGAACCTGGTTATCAAAATTAGGCTAAGGTGGGAGTAATAAGATGAAAAAGGTTGTTCTCATATTGGTTTTTGTAGGTGTGCTTGGAATGGTCGGTTGGACTGTTTATGATTTTGTGGATGTAGAAGACAATGAAGAATCGGATGATAGCGGTGGAATTATTACATCCGAACCAGCACAGAATGAAAATGGAGAAGTAAATAATCTGGCAGATGATGTCGGGCTTGGAAAAGGAGAAAAAGCTCCAGATCTTGAGCTAAAAACGTTGGACGGAGAGAAAGTAAAATTATCCGATTATGAGGGGGAGAAAGTGATTGTTAACTTTTGGGCAACTTGGTGTCCTCCATGTCGTGAAGAGATACCGGATCTTCAAAAGTTATACGATAATTATGATGTTGAAATATTAGCCATAGATTTGACGGAAACGGAGTCTAGTTTAGATGTTGTTGAAGAATTTGTTTATGATGAATTTGAAATGACTTTTCCAGTGCTGTTAGACGAGACATCCGAAGTTGCGAATA
>DATGUH010000124.1:0-4363 GCA_035301445.1 Pseudogracilibacillus sp.
AACTTATCCCTCTAACAATGAATTAGGATGGAAATATTAAGATAGAATAAAACCTTCGTATTTAAGCAGTATGAAGAACCTCATTGATTGTAAACACCTCTATAAAGGAATTATCATTTTTGCTGGAGCATCTAATAATCCCTCGCTCCAAATAATGACGAATCTTTGTTAAATGATAGTTAGCTCAGTTTTAATTTAATTACCTAGTACAATAGTTTATAATAATATACGGTTTAATATGGGATGATACATTTTAGATGAGCTATAAAAAGTCAAGATAACAATGGAAAAACTATTAAATTTGACTTGGAAAGTATTAATATTTAGCACACTCAATAAACTATCCGATTATATATTATAAAATAGGAGGAATATATTTAATGAAAAAAATGGTTTTTGGTACACATGAAACCGACACTCTGAAGCAATTCGACAATTGTTTGAAGTCCGGAAATGTCGAGGCAGGAGTATTGTGTGCGGATGGCCATTATGGATATAGCCAGCCCATTGGAGGTGTCATTGTTTATGATGGTCAAATTTCTCCATCAGGTGTAGGCTTTGATATCGCTTGTGGAAATAAAGCAGTTAAAACAAATCTTTTATACACCGATATCCAAACCAATATTGCTTCAATCATGGATAAAATTGCAGGAAAAGTACAATTTGGTGTTGGAAAATCAAGTGGTGAAAATAGGGATCATCCTATTTTTGAAGATACTGATTGGGATGTGTATAAAGACATTGGTAAACACGAACATGATCAGCTGAAATCCCTTGCCAGAAAACAATTAGGAACAACGGGATCCGGCAATCATTATGTCGATCTTCTAGTGGATACAAAAACGGATGAAGTGTGGATTGCAAATCATTTTGGAAGCAGAGGATTAGGACATCGAACAGCGACAGGTTTCTTAAATTTGGCTGATGGAAGAAGATTCTCCGATAAACCAAAACAAGCACCAATGCAATCCAAACCAGTACTTTTAGATATGGACTCAGAACTCGGCACAATGTACTATCAAGCAATGCAGCTCGCTGGAAAGTACGCTTATGCTGGTAGAGATGTCGTTATCAACCAAGTATTGGATGTTTTAGGAGCAAAAGCTATGGAAAAAATCCACAACCATCATAATTATGCTTGGAAAGAAGTTCATGGCGGAAAAGAATATATCGTTGTGCGTAAAGGAGCCACGCCAGCTGCACCAGGACAGAAAGGTTTTGTCGGTGGAAGTATGGGAGACATTTCTGTAATTTTACAAGGAGTGGATTCCGAAAAGAGCCGTAATGCGTTTTACAGTACCGTACACGGGGCAGGAAGAATTATGAGCCGGACACAAGCTGCAGGGAAAAGACGCAAAGGAAAACGAACGGGCGGTGCAATACAACCTAACCAAATGCATAAGGCTGTTCGCGATTTCGGTGTCGAACTTCGCGGTGGCGGCACAGATGAAAGCCCATTTGTATACCGACAGTTACAAGAGGTGCTCGATGCACACGCTGGTACCGTTGAAGTCCTGCATGAATTACGCCCTGTTGGAGTTGTGATGGATAATGGGTAAGGATTAAGATGAAATAATGCAAGTTCGTATGGAGCGTACAGAAGTTTAAATGAAGTGTTGCACTAATTATGGTCCGGCGATGCTATCACGAACAATGATTAAATGATAATTTGTCTTAAATATGAAATACTGCAAATTCATATGAAACGTACAGAAGTTTAAAAAGTGAAATGCTATACGAATTAAGATCCGGTGAAGCTTTCACGAACAATGGCTAGACAACAAATTACTGGAAATATGAAATAATGCTAGTTCATATAAATCGTACAGATGTTTAAAAACAAAAAGATACAAATAAGAGCACCTTTAAAGAGGTGCTTTTTTAATGACTGAAATAATTTTTCTAAAAGAGTCAATGTCAGTCAATATAACTATTATTCATTGAAAACTAGTCAAATTATTTCGTTCTTATACTCTCCAAAAACAACTATAACAATTATTTTTTTCTCATAATTATATCCGCATTAAAGTTGCTTTTATAGGCATTCTAGCATATGATAGTGAAAAATAGATTGGAGGAATAAGATGGTATACCCGTCAAAAGAACTAATCATATTTCAATGTCTTCAAGGAAGAAAAACATTTTCAAAAACCGAAGAACATCAGCATTATAAACTTCTAAAAGGCTACGAAGGAGAAAAACAATTTTCGAATCTTCTTAAAGAGCAGCTCCATCAGGATCACCTTCAGATAAATGATCTTTTATTAAATAATCATGGAACAGTCTTTCAACTGGACACTCTGCTCATTTTTAACCAAACCGTCTATCTGTTTGAAGTTAAAAATTATCAAGGAGAATTTCAATTAGAAAAAGACTACCTTCATTGTTACACGACAGGTAAAAATTATCGAAACCCCCTGCATCAACTAAAAAGAAGCGAATTAATGTTGACAGACTTACTTTCCAACATGGACATGCACTTCCAAGTAAAATCATACTTAATTTTTATTAACCATAGATTTACCCTCTTTCAAGCCACTAGAAACCATCCAATTATTTTACCAACACAAGTATTTGACTTCATCAGGCGTTTAAATCAAATACCCGGAACCATTTCACCCAAACACCAGCAATTAGCAAACAAACTTCATAAGATGCATATCGAGAAATTGCCATACACACGTTATCCGGATTACAATTTTGACCAATTAAAAAAAGGAATACTCTGTAAAAATTGTCGCAGGCATATGGAAAATTCCCGATTTAACTTATATTGCTATCATTGTAGCTATCAAGAACGGATAGATTCTGGTGTGTTGCGTCATGTTATTGAATTTAATCTACTGTTTCCAGAAAAAATAATAACGAGCGGGATTATTTATAAGTGGATTGGTCATTACATTTCAAGAACAACAATCCAAAATATCCTGGCCCAATATATGAAACAAGAAAAAAAGAACCGTTATACGAGATATACCTTTAAATAATACTTTAAAGCAAAAGCAATCTTTTTCGGATAATATAATCTCAAATATAATATACATTACAATTTTTTGCTACAAACAGATAAACTTCATTTTCGGCGCTTTGCTTGTCACGGTGAGGGCACCGCGAAAAGATAAACTGCATTTTCGACGCTTTGCTTGTCACGGTGAGGGCACCGCGAACAGATAAACTTCATTTTCGGCGCTTTGCTTGTCACGGCGAGGGCACCGCGAAAAGATAAACTTCATTTTCGGTGCTTTGCTTGTCACGGCAGGAGCATCGCACACAAATAAACTCCACTATCGCGATAGACTGGTCACGGCGAACCCATCGCACACAAATAAACTCCACTATCGCGATAGACTGGTCACGGTAGATTTGTCGCGACTGTCTGTTCAGGGCAAGCCCACCGTCAAAACAGAATCATGAATCTTTTTTCAATAGTTGCTCTACTGCATTCATTACAGTTAAATTTCCTGCTAAAATTTCCTTATTCATAGTATCTACTTGTGTTTGTTTTCCTTCCTGTTCAAAAAACTGATCAATTAGCGCGGTCTCTAGTGATTCCTCAAACCAGTGTTGTAATTGATTTTTACGTCTTTCTGAGTAAAAACCACTCTCAGTCATTTTTTCATGGAAAGATTGAATTTGCTCCCAAACATCTTTATGTCCATGCTTTTCAATAGAAGAAACCCGGAGTGCATCTGCTGCCCATCCTGGAGTAGCTGGTTGTAAATGATGTAAAATCCGTCGATATTCCCGCATTGTTTGTCTTGCTTTGGTTTTATTTTCTCCGTCTGCTTTATGCACAACTACCAGATCTGTCATCTCCATAATTCCTTTTTTCATTCCTTGAAGATCATCGCCCGCACCTGTTAACACTAATAATAAGAAAATATCAACCATATTTCGTACGGCAATTTCACTTTGACCGACACCGACAGTCTCCACCAGTACAATATCATAGCCCGCGGCTTCACAAAGCAGCATTGTTTCACGTGATTTTTGATGAACGCCGCCAAGTGTACCAGATGTTGGAGACGGTCGAATAAAGGCTCGCGGGTGCATTGATAATTTTTCCATACGCGTTTTATCGCCCAGTACACTGCCTCCGGTCAGAGAGGAGCTAGGATCAATAGCTAATACTGCTACTTTATATCCCATTTCACAAAGCATCATGCCAAATGTTTCAATAAAGGTACTCTTTCCAGCGCCAGGGACACCGCTTATGCCTATTCGAATACTGTTACCTGTCTTTGGCATCACTTCTTGCAATAAAGCTTGAGCTTGTTTTCGATCTGCTACATTTTTACTTTCAACTAATGTGATTGCCCGAGCCAATGCATTCGTGGAACCGGTATAAATTAATTCTGCTTCT
>DATGUH010000125.1:0-5810 GCA_035301445.1 Pseudogracilibacillus sp.
AATTAGACAAGTGATTTCCCTCCTAGATTTGGTTTTCGACGACTTTAATTCTAAAGGGAAATTCACTTGTTTTCTATTTTTATGCTAAAAAAAGGTGCCAGTGGATTTTTTCCACCAACACCATATATTGTAGAGCCATAATTTTAGTCTTAAGCCATATATGGCAACAATAATAGGTGAAATTCTATAAAGTCAAAAAAGCATGATACTGCATTACTTTCCACAACTATTTATTCATAGTTTAAAAATAACCAAATAAGTACTTGACATTTTCTAATGGTTTGTTAATATTAAATACGGTTAATATGTTTGGAACGTTAAAAATTTATTTAATAATGTAAAATAAGTTCTGAAACGAATGGAGAACTTAAAACTAACTTTATTTATATTGGAAGGTGGATTATAGTAATGCGTTTTATCAAAAAAGGTTCTTTTATTTTAATGATTGCTTTATTCGGGGTGTTAGCTGCTTGTAATAGTGATTCTGATGATAACGTAGCTGATGCAAATAATGCTGATAGTGATGAAATATTTATCGGTCAGATTAGCTGGCCTGAAAATATTGCAGTGACGAATATGTGGAAAGCTATATTAGAGCAAGAGGGATACGACGTTAAGCTTGAAATTGTTGATATGGGACCGCAAATGAGCTCTTTAGCTGAAGATGATTTGGATATCGCACCTGAGGTTTGGTTGCCAGTGCAGGACAAAATGTATTATGAAGAATATAAAGAAGAAGTAGATTTCTTTGACGAGCCATGGTATGAAAATGGGAAAGTAGGTTTGGCTGTTCCTGAATATATGGATGATATAAATAGTATTGAAGATTTAAACGAGAATAAAGACTTATTTAATGGTGAAATTACTGGATTTGAACCAGGTGCAGGAACAATGGAAACGGCGGAAGTTATGATTGAAGACTATGATCTTGATTATGATTTGGTTGAGAGCAGTGAATCGGCAATGATTTCAGCTGTATTGGATGCTGAAGAGGAGGGTGAACCGATTGTTGCACCATTATGGCAGCCACATTATGTGTTTGCAGAAGCAGATTTAAAATTCCTAGAGGACCCTAAAGAGTCATTTGGAGAAGTAGAAGAAATATTTATGGCTACACGCGAAGGTTTTGAATCTGATCAAGAAGAAGTTTATAATTGGTTGAAAAATTTCAAATTAGATGAAGACCAGTTAGGTGATCTAATGTTGAAAGTGGAAGAAAATGAAGATGACCCATTTGAAGGTGCTCAAGAATGGGTAGATGAAAATCAAGATTTAGTAGATGAATGGATAGAGTAATATAATTAACTGTATGTATAAGAATGATACATTACCTTATACATACAGTTTTTTATGTGTTTATTGTAATTTGAGTATAAAAACCTAGTAGAACTAGAGAAAGTGGTTATCCATTTCTTACTTTCTCCAGTCGCTTCAATTGTGCTTTATTTTTCTTGAATGGACACTTCATCTGGTCTATAAGTTGCCGACACTTTTCCAACTAAATCTGTTGCATACATAACAGCTCTGCCAGGAGCAATTGTAAATTGATAGGTTACCTTCGTAATAGGGTCTTGGACTTCAATTTTCGTGTCAAGATCAAATTCTGATACAAAGATAAATAAATGTCCTTCGCTAAATGTTAATTTTCGTCCATAAATTCCAGGATAGTCACCTTGTATCCATTTTAAATGTGGTTTGACATCAGCTGCAGTTAATCCGTAATTATAAAGAGCTTTAATTGGTTCTGAACGCTGATTTAACTCAACAGGAAGCGGACTCCAAATTACTTTTCCATTTCCCCATTTCATTACTTGCATTTCACAATTATTTTCAGCTGTAACACCTTTAAAGGTATCTGCAATTCGTTCGCCACCAAAAGAAACTGGAAAGGATTCTCCTTCTATAATCAGAAGGTCTTCGCGTTTTACGTTCGATGATGCGACATCACCCAAGAGTTTCTCAGCACGATTAGTTTCATGCCAGTATTCATCCAAGTGGATTGGACCTGTAAACAATACTGTAATTCCCTTCTTTTCCACAATTTCTAGTACCTTGTCAAATGCTCTATTGTCAAGGTTATGTGGACTTGGTACTATAAGTAATTTAGGGGCTTCTTGTTCTAAAACATCAAGTTGATACTCACCTATCCCTCTAAATGGCACATTCATTTCATAAGCCAATGTTCGAGTGAGTTTCGTTGTTACCTCATATGCCAGACTTCGGTTCGAAAAGTCATTTGAATAAGGAAAAATAACGGCGACATCTTCTAATTCCCGATTGTGGAAAAGGTCTCGAATTTTGTCCATAAATGCCCCGAAGTCATAGGATACGTCTGTTTCTGGCTTTTCTGTACCATCTGCTCGGATAGCACCAATATTAGACTCATTAATGTTGTTCATGTAATAGTTGGTATTCCACAGCCATTGAACAGCACCGGCTCCACCTGTTGAAAATGCATAAGCATATTTTCTTTCAAGGATATTGCGCAGTTCATATTCTGTTCGTTTGGCAAGATTATTTGGCTGTTCAACATACATTATACCTGTTTCTTGAATCAAATTAGCTTTATCAGGTGTTTTGGTAAAAATGCCGTCCCAAAGTAAATCATCTAATAACCACCAAGTATGATTCGTTGTGTAGTCTACAGCTTCTCCGTAAAAGAAAGGAGAAGGGCGTTGACCAGCTAGAGCTTCATCTTGTCCAACTGTTACCAAATGGTTCGGTGCCAGTTTTTTAATAGTATTTGTAAGCTCTCTAGCCCATTGGTTATGGATATCCATTGTGTAAAGAACGTAATCCAACCACTTTAACCCTTTTTTGCCCATGATCATATCTCTAATGCCAAAGTTAATTTCATCACTTTCAGGCGGTTCGATTGCATCAAAGTCGGGAATTTCTATTGGGCTCATATTCCATCTTTCTTGTAGTTTTCGAATCGATCCATGGCGATCTTTAAGCCACTTTTGATAATGTTCACGGTCAAATGCGTCGTGTATTGGCATAGGACCTTCGAAAATACGGTCTGGATCGAAGAGTGATGGCTCATTAATCAGATCCCAATCAATATTAGTCGTTTCTGTGTGTCTGGAAACAACTGCAGTAATGAAACGCTTTTGTGCTTCGACACTTCTTGGATCGAGGTATGGATTTTCACCTTCCCATGTTTCTGGTGTAAAAGAAAAGAAGTTGAAAGTCACATGTAAGTCGTGTTTCTTCGCACATAAAATAAATGCATCAATAGCGCGTAATACATCTTCTTCCATATGCCCATCAGCAAACATCATATGACGCCAAGCTGTCCAGATGCCAGTACGTATGTAATTAATTCCAGCACGTTTCATGTGTGCCATATCCTTATCCCAAACATGGGGATTAGGAAGGAATAAAAAATAACGTGCTACATCAGAAGTCATATAAGTCATCCCGACAATTGGCATTGGTCGACCGTCTTTTTCAAAATAATCACGGCCAACTGTCAGTGGGTTTCCTTCCCTAAGAAGTGTAGTATCCATTCCCCAATAACCTTGATGTAGTGTTCGAGTTTCGCCATCTTCTGAAGTGAGTTCACATGTTATGTTGTAAAAGCCTGGAGTAACATCTTCTGGGATGATAATACTTTTTGTTTGCATGAGATCTATCACTTTTAAGTTGTCTTCTAGTGTAAAAACTTCTTGTTCGTTTTTCTCGACGGTTAGCTTAAGGGACCAATTTTCTTCGGATTGTGCCAAAGCTTGATGCTGTAATTGGATAGTTGCTCGTTCTCCGGGATGATAATTGGCATAAGTTGTTTTAAGCCATAGCTCTGTTACACCAGCCTTAACGAACTTTGCTAATTGTGTTATTAAAGTCGCTCCTTGTTCATTCCAAAAGTGTTGGTCAAGTATTTGATTGATGAATATCCAACGAGCACCAGCAAAAGTACCTCTGTCATGTTCAATGAGTACACTAGGAGCAGCAATCTCGCGTCCGTTATCTGTGATACCTTTTAACAATGGGTAAATAGTGGCGTCCATTGGACCGACAGAACCCATTTCATTTTCTATCGCAACAGATTTTGTAGGATGCATAATAAAATTGTATGTATCACTTATACTGAATAATTCTGTACAGTTAGCTAATAAGGGAATAGCTTTATTGTGTTGAAGTGATTTAACACGAGATGTATCAACAGGTAAAGTTTCATGAATTTTTAAAGTCTGATGATAAGCGGTTTGAGTACGTTCCACTTTCCACTCATTGTCTTCTCTATAGCAAGGGTTTCGAAACGGAGCCCCACCAGTGTGAATAAATCCTTTTCCTTTATTTAGAAATTGCTGAATACTATCCCATGCGTCTTTAGGAAAGTAAGAGCCGTGTAAATGTATATATACACTAGCTTCTTTAGAGTTAAGCATTGTTGATAGGTTTTCAGCAGATACAATTTTTACGTTCTGCCCCAGGTTATCGAAAAATGATTCTTGCGGACGTGGTCCATCTAATGGAAATTTTGAATCATAAAACATGATGATTGCAGACATGTAATTCCCTCCAATTTAAAAGTGAGTACACATGTAAGTTTATTATTTGCTTCCAATAAACAACATGTTATACTTTACTTATTAAATCTAGTTTAATAAGATATGAGTATAAATGTCAAATTATCTTATATTAAATTAATTATAAGTGTTTGGAAGCGATTTTTTTAATAACTTTAAAAAGTACGTTTAATAAGATTGGAGGGAAATCAATTGTCCTTATTGCCTATAACCAACAGTGATAAAAAGCAAAATCATATAGCGATATTAAAAGAGATACGTAAACAGGATATGATTACTAAAACAGACCTTGTAGATAAAGTTCATTTAACTTCTGTTGGGGTAGGGAATATTGTTGGTGAATTAATCGAGGCAGGAATCGTACGTGAAGCTGGTTATGGCGAATCTAGGGGTGGCAGACCACCTGTATTATATACGATGGAATGGGATAGCGTTTATGTAATAGCGGTTGTGTTTGGAGTGAAACATATATCAGTCTCTCTCGTTAATTTGAGAGGGGATATAAAAGAAAATGTCACATGGGATACAGAATCCGATACGATAATAGACCGTGTTTTTGAATTAATCGATTATGTACTGAGAAATAGCTCCATTAAGAGGGAAAAAATTTTAGGAATTGGAGTATCTGCCCCTGGACCAATTGATGATACCAATAGAGTAATTTTAACGCCTCCCAACTTAACAGGTGCTAAAAATTTAGATATAGCACAGCTGTTGGAAGAAAGGTATCAATTAGCTACTGTTCTTGAAGTGGATGCTAATGCATCTGCTTTGGCGGAGCAGTGGTTCGGCCGTGTGAATCCGAATGAAGATATTCTTTATGTATTTAATGACCAGGGTCTCGGGGGCGGCCTGATTATTGATTCAAAAATATATAAGGGGTATGGCAATAGTGCTGGTGAAATTGGTCATATGGCAATTGATATTGATGGTCCTGCATGTAGTTGTGGGAATTACGGCTGTCTAGAAACATTGAGTTCAGGAATTGCTATACAACATAAGGTGAAAGCCAAAATACGTCGAGCATCCCCAACAACACTGACTCCTTATTATGAAAATGGTAAAGACAATATTACATTGGAACTTATAGCAGAACATGCTAATGCGGGTGATTCAATAGCCATTCAGACGTTTGAAGAGGCTGCCAGATACTTAGGTATAGGCGTTGCGAATGTTATTAATTTATTCGCGCCGGATCAGGTTGTTTTTGGTGGGAGAGTGATAGAGCTATTTCCGGAAACAATACAAATAGCTGAACAAGTAGCAAAGGCAAGA
>DATGUH010000126.1:0-2073 GCA_035301445.1 Pseudogracilibacillus sp.
TTCATTCTCTTCATACATATCCGGCATTTCGGCAGTTTCCCCACCAATTAAAGCAGCTCCAGATTGTACACATCCTTCGCTCACGCCACTAACAATCTGTTCAATAACTTCTGGATTATTTTTCCCGCATCCAATATAATCTAGGAAAAAAAGCGGCTTGGCACCTTGAGCGATAATATCATTCACACACATAGCAACAACATCTATTCCGATTGTATCGTGTTTATCCATGTCAAAAGCCAACATTAATTTTGTACCGACTCCATCTGTTCCTGAAACAAGTACCGGCTCTTCATAATTCATCGAAGTAAGTTCAAATAATCCAGCAAAAGCACCTACATCTCCAATTACTTCAGGCCTTTTTGTCTTAGCTATATGCTTTTTCATCCGTTCTACTGCTTCATAGCCTTTTTCTACATCTACACCAGCACTTTTATATAAGTCCGACATTATTACCCTCCCTTTCTAACTTTATTATTAAATACGTCTCTTTCATAAATAAATATCAAGAAAAACTAAATCAAACTATGCATTTTTAACTAAGATATATTCAATTATAATGAAATAAGTTCGCATTTTTCGTAGTGTAACCATACATTTATGACCAAAATGATTATTTATTTAAATTTCGGGCACTTATATTTTTATATAAGACAATAATCATGCATGTTATATCATTTGGGCGTTTATTTTTGGATATACAACGAAAGTGTTACATTATTAAACAAAACAGGCACTTATACTAATATTTACGACTGATTTGATCATTTTTTAACGAATCGGTCGTATAAGCTGCCACATGTTTAATTCCGTCTGATATTTACTCTCTCTTTTTAATATTTACGATAAAAAGCTTTCCCATCGTCATTTTCCAATACAGGATAATTTCCTGTCATACAAGCAGCACAAATCCCCTGATTAATAGTTCGATCTTTTATAATCGCTTCTTCCATTCCTTCAACAGATAAAAACTCAATTGAATCTGCTCCAATTATCTCTGCGATTTCTTCTTTTGTATGGTTAGCTGCGATGAGTTCTTTTTTCGTCAACATGTCAATTCCATACAAACAAGGGTTTTTAATTTCAGGTGAAGAAATTCGAACATGTACTTCCTTAGCACCTGCCTCTTTTAACAATCGCACAATTCGTTTGCTCGTTGTTCCACGTACGATAGAATCGTCAATCATTACAACACTCTTACCTTCGACTACCCCACGAACTGGGGAAAGTTTCATTTTAACCCCCTGCTCCCGAAGTTCTTGCGAAGGCTGAATAAAAGTTCTCCCAATATAACGGTTTTTCAAAATCCCCATTTCATATGGTAAGCCACAAGCTTCTGCATAACCAATTGCTGCTGAAATACTTGAATCAGGCACGCCTGTTACAACATCCGCATCCTTTACTGGGAATTCCTTTGCTAACTCTATCCCCATCCTTTTTCTAGATGAATGGACATTGACTTGGTTCAAATCACTATCAGGACGGGAAAAGTAAACATATTCCATCGCACAAAGCTTCCGTGGCTCCCGAAGTAAAAAACGTCTAGACTTTATGCCCTCATGATTAATGGTTAATAGTTCACCAGGCATTACTTCGCGCTCAAACGTAGCACCAACAATATTGAAGGCACATGTTTCAGATGCAACGACATAAGCATCACCAAGTTTACCAAGTGATAGTGGACGAATGCCCCGTGGATCCAATGCGACATACATACTGTTTTCAGTTAAAATGATAAATGCGTATGCACCAACAAGTTGATTAAGGCCAGCAACAATAGCTTCCTCCATTGGCAAATGGCCATTTTTTCTAATCAGATGGGCAAGTACCTCTGTATCAGAAGAAGACTGGAGTATACTTCCCTCTTGTTCCAAATCACGTCTTAATTTATCTGCATTCATAATGTTACCATTATGCGCTATTGCAGTGCTGCCCTCCAATGAATGAAAGGCGAGAGGCTGAACGTTATTAATGACGCCTGTATCCTGCGTAGCATTCCGTACATGTCCAACTGCCGAAGTACCTGTAAAATCTTCGAAATCAACACTTTTAAAAACATCATTCACTAGGCCC
>DATGUH010000127.1:0-21523 GCA_035301445.1 Pseudogracilibacillus sp.
CTGGGTAGCTACGTGTGGCAAGGATAAGTGCTGAAAGCATCTAAGCACGAAACCCGCTTCGAGATGAGACTTCCCATCATTTTAAATGAGTAAGATCCCTTGCTAGACGACAAGGTTGATAGGTTTGGCGTGGACGTGTGGTAACATACGAAGCTGACAAATACTAATAGATCGAGGACTTATCTAAAATGATTTGATGATTAAAGTTGATTACATACTGTTCTTATTTAGTTTTTAGTGTATAAGCACTAAATACTTGCAATTTATTATAAAACATATATAATAATGCTTATCGCATCAAAATTATTTTGTCTGGTAGTTATAGCGAAGAGGTCACACCTGTTCCCATCTCGAACTCAGTAGTTAAGCTCTTCAGCGCCGATGGTAGTTGAGACTTTGTCTCTGCAAGAGTAGGTCGCCGCCAGGCGTAATAAATGCGATATCGGAGGATTAGCTCAGCTGGGAGAGCACCTGCCTTACAAGCAGGGGGTCGGCGGTTCGAGCCCGTCATCCTCCATCACAAAATGCCGGTCTAGCTCAATTGGTAGAGCAACTGACTTGTAATCAGTAGGTTGGGGGTTCAAGTCCTCTGGCCGGCACCATAATTGAAGAGCCATTAGCTCAGTCGGTAGAGCATCTGACTTTTAATCAGAGAGTCGCAGGTTCGATTCCTGCATGGCTCATCATCAATTTTGCGGGTGTGGCGGAACTGGCAGACGCGCTAGACTTAGGATCTAGTGTTTTAGGACATGGGGGTTCGATTCCCTTCACCCGCACCATAAACTAGTAATATACAACTTAATTTGCCTTCTTGCGGAAGTAGTTCAGTGGTAGAATATAACCTTGCCAAGGTTGAGGTCGCGGGTTCGAATCCCGTCTTCCGCTCTTAAAGAAAATTAGGTAACTAATTACTTATTTAGTTGCCGGGGTGGCGGAATTGGCAGACGCACAGGACTTAAAATCCTGCGGAAGGTTGCTTCCGTGCCGGTTCGATTCCGGCCCTCGGCATCATGCGCCCATAGCTCAATTGGATAGAGTGCTTGACTACGAATCAAGAGGTTAGAGGTTCAACTCCTCTTGGGCGCACCATTAACGGGAAGTAGCTTAGCTTGGTAGAGCGCTTGGTTTGGGACCAAGAGGTCGCAGGTTCAAATCCTGTCTTCCCGATTGTAAGACAACATTATATTTTTTATGTTTGGGGCCTTAGCTCAGCTGGGAGAGCGCCTGCCTTGCACGCAGGAGGTCAGCGGTTCGATCCCGCTAGGCTCCATTTAATAAATGTCTGCTTGCAAAATATGCTTGCAGATGTTTATTTTTTTATGTCAATTTTCTATCTAGGTGGTATGTGATTAAAATAATATATATTATTATTTTTTGAAATGAGAAGGTTATGAGAAGTTCTTTGGTACTCTTTAAGTGGTAAGGAAGAGATCGCTAGTTCAAATTGGATTAGCATTTAAACTTTCCCTCATAGGAGAGTAAATGTTTTCCTATTATCACAAATTGTATAGGTTATACTTAATCAAGGGGCTCTGGGAGAGAATTAAATAAAAAGAAAACATCATATATTATGATGCTTTCAAGTATTATCGTTTGGAATCTAGCAATTTATTTTAGTTTTGTTTTTAACGAACTTCCGAAAGAAGTCTCCATCTTCAAGCGTGTGAAGGGCGGAGCCCAACGGTAAGGGGGAGATGAATTTCGGTTGAGCGACAGCCCAAAAACTTCTGCCTTTTATCTCATTGTGGTATAATCAGTCTTATAACGTATAAGGATTGATATAACAATGAATTTAGATAGTAATAATCATTCAGTGTTCTTGATGTATTACCATTTGGTGTTGGTTGTGAAATATAGAAGAAAAGTCATTGATGACACCATTTCAGATTATTCGAAAGAAAAGTTTATATCCTTGGGTGAGAAATACAACATCACGTTGGTCGAATGGAACCACGATATTGACCACGTTCATATTCTGTTCAAAGCCCAACCTAATACTGAACTATCAAAGTTCATCAATGCCTATAAAAGTGCCAGTTCAAGACTTATCAAAAAAGAATTTCCTTTTGTGCGAAAGAAACTATGGAAAGAAATGTTTTGGTCAAGGAGTTTTTGTTTGTTGACTACTGGTGGTTCGCCTATTGAGGTGGTTAAAAAATACATCGAAAATCAAGGGATAAAGTGAGGTGATTTGATATGGTTAAACAAAACAAAGCGTATAAATTTCGTTTGTACCCAACAGGGGAACAGTCTTTGATTATCCGTAAAACCTTTGGTTGTGTTCGTTTTGTCTACAACAAAATGTTAGCTGAACGAAAAGAAACCTATGAAAACCTAAGAAATGATAAAGAAGCATTGGAATTAGCAAAACACCCCACCCCTGCCAAGTACAAAAAAGAGTATGAATGGCTAAAGGAAGTAGACTCACTAGCGTTGGCTAACGCACAATTAAATTTAGATAAGGCATATAAAGCCTTCTTCAAGGGGAAATCCAAGTTTCCGAAATTCAAAAGCAAGCGACACAAACAAAGCTATACAACCAATGTCGTGAATGGAAATATTCAATTGTTGGATGGTCATATCAAATTGCCTAAACTGAAAAAAGTCAAAATCAAACAACATCGAGCAATTCCTTCGGAATATAAAATCAAATCTTGCACCCTATCTATGACTGCATCGGGGAAATATTATGTTTCTATTCTGACAGAGTACGAAAAGGAGATTGAAGCGAAAGAAATTGAAAAAGTAGTTGGATTAGATTTTGCAATGGATGGATTGTTTGTCGATAGTGAGGGTGAGAAAGCCAATTACCCTAAGTTCTATCGACAAATGCTTGAAAAACTAGCCAAAGAGCAACGCAAACTTTCTCGCAAAAAGAAAGGTTCTTCGAACTGGAATAAACAACGCATCAGGGTTGCCAAAATTCAAGAAAAAGTCGCCAATCAACGCAAGAACTTTCTTCACCACAAGTCTAAACAATTGGTGACTACCTATGATGCCGTCATCATTGAAGATTTAGATATGAAAGGGATGTCACAAGCACTAAAGTTTGGCAAAAATGTCGCTGATAATGGATGGGGGATGTTCACATCTTTCTTACAATACAAGCTAAAAGAACAAGGAAAACAACTTATCAAAATAGATAAATGGTTCCCTTCTACAAAGACTTGTTCGAATTGTGGGAATACCCAATCAATGCCTATGAACATTCGAACATACGCTTGTTCGTGTGGGCTAAATCTCGACAGAGATTACAATTCAGCACTCAATATCAAAAAAGAAGGCATTCGCCTCTTAGCAAGTGTCTAAATAATAAGATATACAAACTCTTGGAACAAGAGGGTTAGCTTGGTCAATTTCGTCAGCTACCAAAAGTGTCGATTACCCAAGAAGCCCCCACTTCAAGCGACCCGTAAGGATGGTAAGTGGTGGGAGTAGTTCACAATATAATCACCTCTCTTTCTGTAATATCTGTATACTGTATACAATGATTATAATCTATATGCCTCTAATTGTAAACATAATTTTTAGAATAATCCAAATTCAATTGATGGATTAACTTTCAAGTACTATTAAGGTATGATATAAATAGCATTAATATTTAGTGAACTGTCAACTGGACATAGTGTTTTAGAAAGAGTGTGAGAAAATGAAAAAAGTAGAACCGAAAAAATCTTTATCAGAACAAACTTATAATATTATTAAAGAGTCTATTACAAGCGGTAATTTAAGTGATGGAGAATCATTACCTGAAGAAAAGTTGGCTAAGAAACTTGGAGTTAGTCGAACTCCGCTAAGGGATGCTTTAAATCGTCTTGCTGCAGAAGGATTAGTTGTTCAAAAGCAAGGAGCTCCCTCTGAAGTAGCTGGTTTTTCTAAGGAAAGATCTTTAGAATATATGGAATTGCGAAAGTTGTTGGAGGTTTATAACATTGAAAAGATTATTGGCAGTGTAACAGAAGATGTGATCAACGAGCTAGAAAAAAACTTAGAGGATCAACTTTTGGCAATTAAACAAGGAACATATAATGATTTCATAGACCAAGATCGTCAATTTCATCTATTATTGGCCTCTGTTAATCAAAACAGTGAGCTAAGAAAGGTTATCCATCGAATGAATACAGGAGTTAATCGAGCATTTATTTTATTATCAAAAACTGTAGTTCAAAGTGCCGAGGAAGCATATGATGAGCATTTGGAAATTTTTGAAGTAATAAAAGAAAAGGACATTGAAACTGCAAAAGTTAAAATGAATGTTCATTTGGATAATGTAAAGGAAAGGTTCCTGCGTTACGGTACTTGAATGTATTTGATTATGTACTTGCACATGAAACATTATATACTAACATAAAAAATCTCCCATCATAGTTGATACCTAGACGTCAAGATGATAGAGAGATTTTTCTGTATCGTAACTTTTAGGACTCAAACATAATGGTGGTTGAAGGAAATAACTCATAAGTAATTTCTATCGCCAAAAAGGACAAGCGTAGGTCGTCTGCATCCTGCTTAATAGATTTTCGTGGGGAAAGGAAACATCCCTTGAGACTATTGTTTTCGTTATAATACGGCTAAAATCCATTCAATAAAAATGTGCTTGCAAGTGTTTATTGGGAGTGAGATAATTTATTATATTTCAATTGCATTATAACTTCTGATGGGTTATATTAATAGGGTATGGCTATTAAAAAAAAGTATGTTTTAGATGTTTCGAAAACATGCTTTATAAGATTTCATATGCTTCCATGGCTCAGCAGGTAGAGCACTTCCATGGTAAGAGAAACATCATCTGAATAATTTAATACAGAAACCCAGTCATATCAACGTTTACAGCTGTTACTTATTTTTAACTTTCTGTTTCCAGTGACGAAACAGTGACGACTTTTCCAACATGCCGGTATAGTTTAATGGTAAAACATCGCCATGGTAAGGCGACGATGTGAGTTCGATTCTCACTACTGGCTTATTATACCTCGAAGAAATCTGAAAAACGCTGCGCCGAATCTTGATGTACTTGTGGGCGAACATGTGAATAAATATTAATGGTTGTTTCTGCTTTAACATGTCCTAATCGTTGCTGAACAATTTTCACGTGTTCATTCATTTCTAGCAGTAACGTGGCGTGAGTATGTCTCAACTCGTGAAACGTGATTTGTTTAACTTCAGCACGTTCACAAATACGGTTCATTGCCCGCCGAACATTCCGTTTCATCATGTAATTTCCTTGTGAGTTTGCAACAACAATATCACTTTTTGGTGTTTGCTTCTCTTTGTATTCCTTTAAAAATTCCACTTGTTGGTCTGACATTGAAATGGAACGTCGAGACGCATTTGTTTTCAATCGACCTAATTCTTTTTCTGGTTCGTGATATGCCTGTTCAACATGCAAGATTTTATTCTTGAAATCAATGTTTTTCCATTGTAAGCCAAGTATTTCAGAGAAACGCAAACCGAACTGTAATGCAAGCCAAAACGCTATATAGCTTTGATATTCTTGTGCAACAGATAAAAACTTGTGGCTTTCTTCTTTCGTCCACGTGTTTTTCTCTTTATAATTAGGTTGTGGTTTTTGAACGCCATTCAGAGGGTTAGCCTTTAATTCATCCCATCGTATCATCATTTTGTAGATTTGATTCATCAGAGTATACAATTTGATGATGGTTGAATTGGCTAACTCTTTTTCCTTTTGCACAAGGAACTTTTGAACCTCGATAGATTTGATGCTTGCCATCTCACGAAACCCAAATACAGGCTGGATATGTTTCTTATAATAGGATTCTGCACTTTGTAATGCGCTTAAACCTAGACGTTTCGGTGCAACTAGTGTTAAGTAATCATCAAATCCATCATCTAGTGTTTTTTGAGATTCCTCTAAGTGATTACCTGTGAGTAAATCTCTTTTTTGTTCTAGTTCATCTAATTCAGCTTCTTTCTTTGACTGTCTCCTTGTGCCAGTGTACCGTTTGCCTTTATAGTAAACATTGGAACGATACGCTACGATAATACCTTTTTCTTTAAGTTTTTCTATTGCCATGTTTTCCTTCAATCCCTTCAAAATTAAGGGAGAACAGTTACATACACTATTAGAATAGCAAACTGTCCTCCCATATTCAATTTTTATTCGTTCGGTTGTTCGGTAATCCATGTTTTTAGAAACTCGTTGGTTTCTGTAACAGGGAATACCCACTTACGCCCTACTTTTCTTCTGATTTGCTTAAATCGTAGGTCATTGAAAAAGGTATTCAGAATATGCCCTTTTGAAAATGAAGTGATTTGCATCAAGTCATCTAAACTGTAAAAAATCCTGTCATATCCGATTTCCCGCATCTTTTCTTCGATTTGTTTGAGAACCTGCTGTTCCAATGCGTCTTCGTCAATTTGAATGTTTACAAAAGGAGTTTCAATCATTGTGATTCACTCTTCCTTTCTCTTATTTTAAATTAAGCTGTAAATCACGTAATCTTTGTTTAAGCAATTCAATTTCAATCTTACTTTTTTTATACAATTCATCGTTAGGTAGTGAGTAATTATCAACCAGACCGAGATTTGCATAAATGTATGTCTCAATATTGTTTATGTGTACTTCCAGCCCTTTTAAATTGTGTCGAATATATTTAATTCGCATTTGTGTCGTTCTCCTTCCATGGTTTATCCTGCAATAAGTAATACTGCTTATATTTGTTTACCCACGAGATATGGTCATCGTTTGGTTCAAATTCTTCATAATACTGTTTATACAAATAATCTATTAAATCTTGCGCTGTGCTATCTCCCCATATTTGCTGAACTTTCCACAATGTGGGGAGTAACCCTGACCCGTTTATCAAGTGGTCTATTGATTGTTCCAGCAAATTGTTCCGTGGGGATGGCGACTCGAAATGAAAATCCTTTTTATCCAGTAAATCAAGCATTAATCTAGTTAGCTTATGAGGTCGATTAGAGTTAACATAAAAAAGCATGTATCTATCAAGAATAGAACTAATAATAATATTTTTAAGTTGTTCATCAGAATTACATTCTTTAATGGCGTCGGTTAATTGGTGAGCATAATCACCAGAAAATTCCGCCTCAACACGTGTCCAATCATCTACTTCTTTAGCAATATGGCGCATATGCTTCATGATAGTTGTTCCTCTTTTTTGTCGTAAATGCGTAAATGTACCTTTGTATTTCTGCTCTTTGCCCCGACATACAATGTTTGTGCTTGGAAGTTTTTAGATACATCGGATACTTTCGAGTTATTCCTTTTATATGGTTTCTCTTTGTTGTCATCAATGACCTTTTGTAAATAGCTAGTATTAGTATTTGCCATATCGCAATTCTGTCCTTCCCTCTTCAATCGAGCGTTTTAATTTAGCAATGTTGATGTTTTCGTTAAAAAAATCGCAACACATGTCTATTCTTGAGAGTCTAAATGTGTAATCATTTGAATCTATTAATTTAAAGAAAGTGTGTAAATGGATTGATTCGTTAAATGTTTCTTCATACCGTTTTTGGTACTCATGCCATGCATATGCACTGAATTTGACAATCACGCCCATTTTTGTAAATGCTTCATGATAAGCGGTACAAAAATAAAACGGTGCATTGATGAATGAATAGCCTATTGTATAGCCTTCTGGTAGCTTTACATCGGATTCACCGAAATTATCGAACAATGAAAGCATTTTAGACTTGATTATAAATGTATTGATAATGTTATCTGCTAGCCAATTGCGCCATTCATCGAAATCAAATACATCTGTTGACTGTAACACTAATGTGAATTGGTCTATATCTGGTTTTATCAAGCTTCACTCACTCCTTTTTGCCAAAAGTATTAGGTAAAGTTTTTCTAAGTTAAAAGCCTATTAGAACAGACTTTACGGTTGTTTTTTCTCCTGACTGGAGCTGGGGTGATTACCATGCACCCCAGCTTTGCCAAAGTCTTAAAGCAGTGGGCGGCGCCTCCCCGCCTAAACGGCGGGTCCCTTCCGCCCCGTTCTGCCGATGACACTTAGGCAAAAGCTAGCTAACCAATCATGAAGCTACAAAATGGAACCATCAGCAACCGTGGTTTATTCGAACTCACTATACCAGGATAGCTGTACACTCCTTGACCAGGACTGAATTGTATAGGTGGTATATCCACACTAGGTGAAAACAACGTGTTGTATGTTTGTTCGTCACTGTCACCTAAGGCTATCTTCATTATCAATTGCCCTCTAATCGACGTTGGCACCACTTTTGCATCCATTTGCTGAGTTGCGAACCATACAAGGCATCCCAATTGTCGCCCTTCAAAAGTAAGTTCTGATAGTATACTTTCGACTTCATCACGTTCTTTTTTGGGCAAGGTTCTCCATGATTCTTTTAATGAACCGAACTCATCAATAAGCAGTATTAGAGCAGGCTTACCAGCGTCTTTATAAGTCTTGTTACTTGTTGATTCAAAATAACTACTCAACTCATTTTGTCTTTTTTTATACTGTTCATAGAAAGCTTTGATTAACTCAATGGCTTTTCCTTTGTCGGCAGTCCGTTTCGTTCCGATAAGACGTTTTGACATGTAATACACATCAGTTTTTTTAGGATCAACAACAAAAAATTTATGATTAGCCTTCTTTGCCAGCACTTGCTTAACCAGCATTTGTATAAAAAAGGACTTCCCAGAGCCAGTTTGTCCTACCAATGCTATATGATGGAGTGGTAAAGTTGTCCGTTCATCTAAACGCAATTCATAGTCATCTGCTGTTTCTTTTGTCCATTCAATTAATTCATTTTCTGATTTAATCTCAATCTGTTTTTGTGACCCAATCGAATAGATTTCATAGACATACCAATTACGGTCTTGAGATAAATATTGTTGTTCGCTTACGTATCCTTTTAATGCGGCATCAATACGCATATCCTCGAGCTTTTTATCGAATTGAATTGAATTTTGTATCAGCACTTTCCCCGTCGTCCTCTTTCGATTATCATTAAATACAATTTTTATTTTCGGTAACCTCACTAGGCGGTTGTCAAATTCCCGTTCATCTTCGAATCTTGCATCTTTTATTTGCCTTCTTAATCGTTTTGTTATTGAATAATAACGCAGTGCAAAGGGCAATCCATTCCATAATTTATTGCGGAATGACCAACCTAAAAACAAACTCATTAGTATTAAGCCTACAAACACAACGAAAATGTTAGATTCTATTTCTGGTAATTGGATTATCGTTATCTTTTCAGTAATTAATGGATAAACTCTTAGAAAGAAAATCCATAGTAGTAATGTAACTCCAATTAATGAAAATGTGACGATACCACGTTGCATTCTATACGTTTTCTTTCTCATGTGAATTCAACCTTTCTTATAATTTGGCTCCGCCTTCGCTATGCTTCGGCGGTCACAACCAATAAAGATGAGGGGCTTGATATAGCCCCTTCGTTCTTTATTTAGATTGAATTTCTACGTCATCGGCTTTAACGCTAAGTTCCGATTGGAACGTTCCGTATACACTTGCGCTTGGATTCACAAATGTGATACGACTAAACTTCTTATAGTCCTTTGGTTGTTGAGGTACTTTAACATCGATTTGTTCTCCAGCATTGAGGTCTGGTGGTACATCTTTGCCTTGGTATTCTGTCTTGTCCGTTGCTATCACGCATTTATATTTTGTGCCTAGCTGTTTTGTGATTTTCCCGTCATCGTATTCATTCCATGCTTCATGAGCCATCACACGGACATCTTTGTCCTTGAAAAATGCTTCACAGTCGAACTTGTTGAATCCTCTTAGTTTTTTCATTTTTGCTATTACACTCCTTTGAGACACATTTTATATTTTTGTAAAAGAACCTGCAGGAATCATTTACAAATCCAATTATATCAACATTAAAGGAGGTTGGTTGTCTCAATGCATATTGAGACACTTATAATATTGTGTTATTATAAACAAAAGGAGATAAATAAATGAAAATGATAGATGCACAGCAAGTTTTAAAGTTATTCGACATACACACTGGCTATGGTACAGATGAATATTCACGAAAGGTTCTTCAATCATTGGATAAAAATGATAAAGGAAAACATGTAACTATTCGAAAATATATGAAGCGATATATAGACAGTTATATTAAACGGAAATTTAAAGAAAAACATAATAGACTTCCTATTACTGATGAAGATTGTGATACAATTATTAAAATTATAGGAGCTCAAATAGGAATGGAATATGAAGAAGGTGGAATTCTTTGTATGCTCGAAGACGAAAAGATAAACAAGTTATTACAAGCCGAATTTGAAAAAAATACTATTCGATTTGAAGGGAGAATAGTACCTAAAGTTGTTAAGGATTATTATTTTGCAGAAACAAATGGGATAGTTGAAGAAGTAGAAGCCGAGATTAAGCAGAAGGAATACTATGAGGGTATAAAAGATGATTCAACTGATAAATTAAAAATGAAGTTATTTGTAATTCAACAAGAAATCAGAAACAGAAAGGCATTCGAAAATATGATTGATGAATATGATGAAATAGTCGGCAGTCGTTCTCCAGAAAGTCATTATTATTATGAAGTTGAAGAATAACTATTAGACTTCATATAGAAGAATTTCTCTAGCTAGTGACATAGATAGAGGATTGATACAATTATAGTGATAAAGGAAATAAAGGAATTTTAAAGAAGATGAAAAGAATAATAAAATTGGGTGTATTCGTAAGATTTTTCCTTTTCAGCTCCCCTAATTATAATCTCCTAATTCGTCTGTAAAGCAGAGACGAATTATCGATTATGTAAAGGGTCTTCATTCTTCGGATGTTATGAGTCAGCCAAGTAGGATAAGGGTGCGTAAGAAAGCAATTAACGCTTTTAACGCACCCTAATTCATTGGGCTTCCCCAGAACATATACGAATCACTTGATAGCTTTGCTACTTACGCCACTTGACATTAATCGATGCGAAGATTCTCTATGTGGCGACCAAAAAGGTCAAAAACTTATAGAGAGGTAGATCTAAATGGAAACCATTTTAGAAGTAGTTCGCATTGAACAAATTATTCGAGAGGCAGAAGAAGGAGTTAATTATATTATTCGTAGCCCAGAAGACGGTGCAAAGATAGCGTCTCGCTTTATTGGGCGTGATGACCGTGAAGTGTTTTTTGTTATGTGTTTAAATACGAAAAATAATGTTATTGCAGTCCATCGTTGTCACGTTGGTTCGTTAAATTCCTCGCTCGTACATCCACGTGAGGTGTTTAAATCTGCAATACTTAATAATGCATCAAGTGTAATTGTTGCGCATCAGCATCCAAGTGGTGACATTACACCGTCGATGGAAGACATTAACGTTACAAAAAGATTAGTCGAGGCTGGAAAGCTACTAGGCATCGAAGTGCTTGATCACTTAGTAGTAAATAGTGATAACAGTTTTACTAGCCTGAAAGAAAAAGGCTATATTTAAAAGGGAGAAACAACTCCCTTTTTTTCTTCAAGATATATTGCAGGGTAAAAAGAATAATATTTAATAAACTCATCAATTCGTAATCGGAAGATCAATTCATACATACATTTCAATTGCATACAGAAATAACACATTAAACTAAATAACATACAACTACCTAACGAATTAACAGTATAAATATTAAGCAAAAAAGCACAGAATTAAATCTGTGCTTTTAATGTTACAAGCTGTTTTTCTTTATTCCACAATTGGGCGTTAATTGAACAAATTATTAATTATCATGTTAATTTCCGTTTACATATATTTATACACGTGATTCCAATCAACCCTTCATCTTTTTCTTGAATAAGATAACCGCAAGAATAAAAATAATAACGGCATATCCGATTACCCACAAAAGATGTGGAAATATAGCTGAATAATTACCATTTAGTGCAGCCCGTGCAAGGTCTACCGAATGGATAAAAGGCAGTGCATTGCATATCATCTGAAACGTGCCGCCGATTTTTTCAACAGGAAAAACGATACCACCAAGCCATAAAACCACATTTATAAAAATTGGACCGACCCCATTCATCTGTTTGACCGAGAACAAACTTCCCATCATTAAGCCGATACTAATAAAAAGAAAAGCGACGGGAATGAGAGTAACGATTGCTAAAAGAATATTGATACTAATAGATAGACCTAAAAATACGGCAGTTAGAAAACAAATGACAGACTGAACGATAGACATTGGCAAAAGTGGATATGAATAACCGATAATGTAGTCAAATCCTGTTAATGGCGAGGTGAACAACCGCGTTAAAAAAGAACTATCTCGATCATTTGAAATAAGCACGCCAGCAAACAAAGAAATGAACGTTAATCCAAAAACTGCTACTCCTGGCACAAAATTTTCAAGGGAAAAAATCCCCTCAGTTCCAATTAATTTTTTCTGCATCAATGAAAGCAAAATTAGCATAACGACTGGTAGTCCAAAGCCGAAAAGCATATTCAAACGATCCCTTAATATTTCTTTGAGGTTCCGTTCAGCAAAAGCTGTAGCTATCATTAGTCTTCCTCCTCATCTTCAAATGAAAGAAACGCATCCTCTAGCGAATTTTCTCCAGTTTCTTTTTTAATCTCTTCAGGAGTACCAACAACCTGCATTTTTCCATGATGCATGATGCCAATGCGATCTGCCAAAGAATCAGCTTCCTCCAGATAATGCGTCGTCAAAATAATAGTCATTTTACCTTTCAATCCGTTGATGGTTTTCCATAAATTTCTTCTTGCTCTTACATCAAGCCCAAGTGTTGGCTCGTCAAGAAATAAAATTTCTGGATTTGTAATCAGTCCCATAGCGATATTAAGTTTACGTTGCATACCACCGGATAGTGAATCCGCCTTATCTTTTGCTCGTTTGGTTAGTCCGAAAAGGGAAAGCATCTCATCCGTTTTTTTTGTGGCTTCTTGGCGGCTATCACCATAGATTCTAGAAATCAATTCTAAATTCTCTCTTACAGATATTTTTTTAGCGACCGCAGTTTCCTGTGGAGAAACATTAATAATTCGTTTGACCGATTGCGGGTCATTGATGATGCTGTTCCCCATCAATAATGCGTCTCCACTTGTTGGTTCAAGTAAACAGGACAACATTTTTATTGTTGTTGTCTTTCCGGCACCGTTTGTACCAAGCAGCCCAAAAAGTTCTCCTTCTTTAACAAACAAACGAAGAGTGTCTACGGCTGTCCGCTTTTTAAACTTTTTAGTCAAATCATTTATAGCAATGCCGTTCATTTGTCCTCCTCCTCATTCTGTTCTTGTTCACCAAACACTTTTTCAACTAGCTCATCGTATAAATCACTTCTCATAATCGCAATACCTTGTTTCTCATCTCCTAGAAGCAGCACATTGTCGCCGGGTTTGAAATTAAAAATTTCCCTAGCGTCTTTCGGAATAACGATTTGTCCTTTTGATCCAATTTTTGCAGTCCAAGCATGTTTATCTTCAGGTCTTGTCATAATTTCCCCTCCCAAAAGTATGTTTTGTATGATTTGTATGTTAAGTATAACTTATCATACATAAAGCCGAACATCAAGTCGAAATAACTGGAATTACATACATGAAATTGGCACAAATAACTACAGACCAATCCATACAGATTAAAGACTCCAATACTATTCTGTAGAAAATATTTGGGGACATTAAGCACTGTAGTTTAACAGCCTTAATGTCCCCTTAACTCCAATATTTTATTTTTCTATTCGTCAAGTCTGGTATGTAAATTGTAGCACCTTAGAAAACCCGTTATTATGCCACAATCTGGCCCGCCGTTTGTTACATAATGATTCTTTATATTTCCATATTAATATCAATACCTTTTATTTGAAATGAAATTTTTGTATAAGCTTTTATTGATTGTATGTAACTGTTCTCCATTTTAGTTTCAGTGACGAGTCAGTGACGGTTTCATGATTCCATAAGTCGTTTATGTTCAATAAATTTTTCGAAAGTGTTGATTTTACTAGGTTTTAATCGCAAATATCGCTTATATTTTTTCGATATACCCATGGTAAGGAAGGGGTCGCCGGTTCAAATCCGGCTGGAAGCTTAACGGTGTATTTCTTGAGGGACAAGGGGTACACCTTTTTTAATTCCTTACGCAGAAAATTGATCAAAAAACTCCTCAACCGGTTGATACATCTATGTAAGGTTCAGGCAGAATGCTTGTTTTGTCATATAATAATCCGTCAATTCGTCAGTCAAGTTAAATTGGTCTATTAATCCAGTTAGACGGAGTGGGTAATTGGGTAATTTTAAGGAACAAAGGGGCTAATGGTTACAACTTCGGCCTGATTGTTTTTTAATTAATGTTCCTGCTGAAGTGGTAAGACTACTAAAATTGAAAATATGATATTAGATTTAATAGGTGAGAAAAGAGAAAATTCTATTTTGTGTATTACATATACAAACCGCACAGCAGACGAATTGTTAAGTCGAATAGAATTTAATGAGGTAGATAGTAGTCACTATTCATTCTTTTACAAATGAATTTAACAGCATCTATTTTAATCATCCCGAGATTATTGATTTTTACTTTGATTTATTTAAAGATGAATAAAGAGTAGAATAGAATCGACGGCATTAATTTCACACCATTCTACTGAGTAACCAAGCAAATCAAATGCAACTAACATTACTGCCATATCACGCAGTTAAATTTGCATATAATTTAGAAGTAATATAACATTGATATCGAAAACCGATATTGATATTCGATACAAGAAAGGAAATTCATATGAATAATAAAATTTTGAGGAAGTTATTTCTAGGTTTCATCCAAATTCATATTTTACATCATGCTAAAGAAGAGGCTATCTATGGAGCTTGGATGTTAGAAGAATTACGTGAACATGGCTATGAAATAAGTGCTGGGACATTGTATCCAATTCTTCACAATATGGAGGGTGATAAATTATTGGATAAAGAGGCGGTTAATGTAGATGGGAAAATCAGAAAATATTATCGAATCACAGATAATGGAAAGACAGTGCTTAATGAAGCACGATCTAAAGCATACGAACTTTTTAAGGAAATAAGGTGAGGAAAAGCAATATGAAAAATCAAATGAATAATAAAAACAGTTTTCAAATTCTTTTAGAGATTTTATTCGTTTCCACTAAGTTAGGATTCACATCGTTTGGTGGCCCTGTTGCTCATTTAGCCTATTTTAAAGATGAATATATTGACCGTAGGCGATGGTTGGATGATAGAACTTACGCAGATATAATTGCACTATGTCAATTTCTTCCGGGTCCTGCGAGTAGCCAAGTAGGAATTTCAATAGGTATGATGCGTGGAGGCCTTTTAGGGGGAGCAGTATCGTGGATAGGATTTACCCTGCCATCAATTATTGTGCTAGTAGTATTCGCAATGCTTTATCAGACTTTTTCTCTGGAGGGAGCAGGTTTCATTCATAGCTTAAAGGTTGTGGCTGCAGCTGTTGTGTTACACGCTTTAATAGGATTAGGAAAGAAGCTAACACCAGATAAAACACGCCTTGCGATAGCTCTTGTAGCCGCGACTATTATGTTAATTTATCCGTCGGCATGGATGCAAATTATAATTATCTTAGGAGCAGGATTATTAGGTTTAAAAATTTTTAAAGATAAAGCTGAGCCCAATGTAAAACCTTTTTCAGTAAACATTTCAAAAAAAACTGGGTTAATTTCATTAAGCATTTTAGTTTTCACACTTATTGCTTTACCGATTATAACTAGGATTACGAATAATCCATTGGTTAGTATATTTGATACATTTTTTAGGGTTGGTTCTCTAGTCTTTGGTGGAGGACATGTGGTATTGCCTATGATAGAACGGGAAATTGTACCACAGGGGTTAATATCTCCTGATGCATTTTTAGCAGGTTATGGAATGGCTCAAGCTGTACCCGGCCCTTTATTTACGTTTTCTAGTTATTTAGGAACCATAATGGAAGGTATACCTGGGGCTGTAGTAGCAACCATCGGTATATTTTTACCGTCATTTTTATTTATTGTAGCAGCTTTACCATTTTTAAGTGAATTACGCAAGCATGCTTCCTTCCAAGGAATACTTATGGGTGTTAATGCGAGTGTTGTGGGTATATTATTAGCTGCATTTTATGATCCTGTTATAAAAAGTTCTATTTTTGATACCTCGGACTTTGCTTTAGGTGTTGTATTATTTGCTTTACTTAACATTTGGAAGGTACCTGCGTGGCTGATAGTTATATTAGGTCTTACAGGGGGATATATTATTAGTTTTATGGGTTTTTGATTTTTCAACAATTAGGTGCTCATCTTTACCTGAAACACGTTTTTATGAAATTATTAAAAGGCCGATTTTCCCATGATAAGGATGGATCGGCTTTTTGTGTATGGTAAATTAACTTTCCAAATATCTGTATAGTGTAGACTTACTGATGCCTGTTTCCTTTCTTATTTCAGCAAGGGTATAGTTTTTACTTTGATACATGTCAATGGCACGGCGGACATTTTTATCAGGTTTTCTAGGCCTCCCAACGGATGCACCTTTTTTCTTTGCGTTCATCATGCCTCTTTTGGTTTGCTCACTAATGACGTCACATTGGAACATTGCAAGCTGTTTAACAACATGAGGAAAGGAGTATCCATTTCCATCGCTTGTATCAACTCCTTCCTCAATAGACTGTAAGGATGCACCACTTGTTTCAATCCTATCTAATAACTCAACAAGATGACGCGTGGAATCGGCTATTGCATAAAGTTTGTTGATAATGATTTTGTCTCCTTTTTGGAGAGAACTGAGTACATCCTCCAGCTTTTCACGTCTTTTAGCAGATACATGTGCTTCTGAAATGATTTTATGACAACTTTTGTCTGTTAAAATTTTAAATTGTTGTTCGCAGTTTTCATCATCCTGGTATGGTCGCATATATCCTATTAACATATGAATTCTCCTTGTTACGGAATGTTTTTTGTGGAATTATTCCCTAAATGGTACCATTTAGGTCTGAATGATGTTAAAATTTTTATATCATATTCAGACAGACTATTAATTACTAGTCGATAACATTATATAAGAAAAAGGAGTATGAAGATAGTGGTAAATAAAATTAAAAGAGAGTGGGTTTCTAATGTTAGGGGGGATATTCTTTCTGGTATTGTCGTTGCACTAGCATTAATCCCTGAAGCAATCGCTTTCTCAATTATAGCTGGAGTTGACCCAATGGTGGGACTATATGCATCATTTATAATTGCTGTTGTTATTTCTTTTGTTGGAGGACGACCGGGAATGATTTCTGCCGCAACAGGAGCAATGGCACTATTGATGGGTCCGTTAGTACGTGATTATGGCCTGGACTATTTACTGGCAGCAACGATATTAACTGGGATTATACAAATTCTATTTGGAGTCTTTAAAATAGCTAAGTTAATGAAGTTTATTCCGAACGCTGTCATGATTGGGTTTGTGAATGCTTTAGCTATTTTGATTTTCATGGCGCAAGTCCCGCACTTTGTAGGTATAAACAATGTGACTTATGTATTTGTTGTCATTACACTATTGATTGTCTATATCGTGCCACGCTTCATTAAATCTATCCCTGCACCTTTAATTGCGCTTGTGCTATTAACGGGTATTGCGATTTATGGAAATGTAAACTTACGCACAGTAGGAGATTTAGGGTCTATTACAAGTTCGCTACCGTCATTCTTTATTCCAGATGTTCCATTTACGTTTGAAACATTGGCAATTATCTTCCCATTTTCCATTGCTCTAGCAATTATCGGTCTATTGGAATCTTTACTGACATCTACAATTGTTGATGATATGACGGGAACAGAAAGTAAGAAAAATAGGGAAGCAAGAGGACAAGGAATCGCTAATACAATTACCGGTTTCTTTGGAGGTATGGCTGGCTGTGCCATGATCGGTCAATCAGTCATTAACGTGAAATCAGGCGGCAGAGGTAGACTGTCTACTTTTGTAGCCGGGGCATTTCTGATGTTTTTAATTATTGTCCTCGGAGATTTGGTCGTACAAATTCCGATGCCGGTTCTTGTGGGAATTATGATTATGGTATCTATTGGTACATTTGACTGGTCATCCTTTCGTTATATTGTAAAAGCACCTAAAGGGGATGCTGTCGTCATGCTCGTCACTGTTGCCATTGTTGTCGCTACAAATGATTTGTCAAAAGGCGTTATTGCTGGCGTTATCCTAAGCGCAATCTTCTTTGTTGCCAAGATATCCAGAGTAAGTGTTACAAAGCAGCAGGAAGCAAATAAACTCTCTTTTAATGTTCAAGGACAATTATTTTTTGCTTCTGTTGAAAGTTTTATGAATGCCTTTGATTTCAGTACCCAAAATACAGATATTCATATTGATTTTTCCGATGCACAGATATGGGATGAATCGGCAGTTGCTGCAATTGATAAAGTCATGCAGAAGTACAGGGAAAATAATAATCAGGTAACATTGATTGGATTAAATTCTTCCAGCGAGAGGATGGTGGATCGGTTAGCAATCCAAAGAATATAATAAAAAAGTCAAAAGGAGTGTTTCTATGTATAATAAGATGCTTATAGCAGTTGATGGATCAGAACATTCTTTTCGGGCAGCAGATGAAGCTGTAAAAATTGCAAGCTTGGCGAAGGAGTGTGTGATTGATATTGTTCTTGTTGCTGAGTTTTCCAAATCTAAAGATGAAATTCTTCATTCTCAGGGAAAAGAAGAACTAGAATTTTCACGCCAAAAAATACTTTTTCCTTTGGAAGAAAAGCTGAAAGCTGAAGGTCTTACTTATAATATAACAATATTGCATGGTGAACCTGGCACCACCATTATCAAACATGCAAATGAGGGTCATTATGATTTAGCAGTTGTTGGAAGCAGGGGTTTGAACGCATTTCAGGAAATGGTCCTTGGAAGTGTTAGCCATAAATTAGTAAAAAGGGTGGATTGCCCAGTATTAATTGTGAAATAATTAAATTTAGGCTATGGTGTGATAAGCAAAGATCAACCTACAAAAAAATGTCATAAAATATCGCAAGAATTAATAACAAGCACACACAATATATCCTAATACTAACCATCAAAATACTATTAATTTAAAGCCATTTCGCAATCCTATACAATACAAAAAGTGGCTTACAACACACCGGGCATGATGTAATGATTACCCAAGTGATATTTATTGATGAAAAGTTGGTGCAGCGAAATTATATTGCACAAACATCATTCTTAAGTTATTTTATACATTAATAGTAAGAAACCTAATGGAATCAATGTTTATGGACGTTATAATATCCCGGCCACTAGTATCGAAATTTCACAAGCTATTTTCAGGTGAATCCCACCAAACTATGACAAAGTGACATCCAAGTGACGAACGCCTGAAATAACCATCAACCAATCAATATTTATCGATATTGATTGAGGACACAGCGAAAGATAAAGTCCATCACATCAATGTTTTGAGACAATAAGATGTTATTGATAGTAAAGCCAATGACTATGATAAGGAAGGGGTCGCCGGTTCAAATCCGGCTGGAAGCTTAAATACAAACACATATATGACGCTATTTCTGTTAAGGGAAGTGGTGTCATATTTTTATTTAATTCCTCTTCAGTGGATGAATTAAATGAAGTTTAGATAAAGTCATTAAAAATTAACAAAACTATTATGATAATGATTTAGTTAAGGAGTATATGTAATGAAGAAAACTGGAATATTATTTACTTTTTTATGCTTATTTATTTTCGCTTCCTGCAGCAATTCAAACACCGAAGAAGAAGCAGAAGGTGCTAATTCAGATGAGCAAAATGTTATCGAAGTAGAAATTGAGGATGCATCTTACATATTATCCGGACAGGATGACGGAGAAGCCGCAGAAGATGGCGGCCTGTTGTACATTGATTTACAAGTGGAGAACATTTCGGATAACTCTATACAAATTTCTCCTGAACAAGATATACAATTATATGATGGGGATAATCAAATAGATCCAAGCAATGATGCATATCCGGCTCTCGGTTTAGAAGTAGATACCAATAGTAGTATAGGCACAGGCAAACAAAAAACCGTCAATGTGATGTTTGATGTAGATGAAGACAAAGAATATGACTTATCCGTCTCATCCATGTCTTCCGATTACGAAATTCAAACGGCAGATGCTACTGTCTCCCTTGATACAAGCGAGTATAACGACTCACTCGAAAGCTTGCAAGACCCTAAGAAAGCTTTAGAAGCTTACGTTGAAACGATTTATTTCGATAAAGACAACAGTGATTATAAAAAACTTGTTTCTGCAGATAAAAAAGAGTTGCAGGATAAGGCTTTAAAAGCATTTGGAGATATGCTGGAAGAAACGTTATCCAATGATGCAGACATCTCTGAAAGCGATATGAAAAAGTACTACGATAGTTTTAAAGACAGGTTGGCGGATAAAGGCGAAGTTGAAGCGACTGTCATAGCGAACGTTAATGATAAAGCTATTGTTGAAATGGAGTATTCAGGACTTGATTCAATGGATTTAAGCGATAAAATAAGGGATTATAAAGAGGAGTATCGAGATAAACAAGATAGTTTTACAGAAGCAAAGGAAGAAGACGATTACGCTTTGTCTAAATTTGATAAGATTGTCGATGAATTAGAAGCTAAAAAAGCAGACCGCGATATGGAATTTTTAATGAAAAAAGAAGATGGGAACTGGGTTATTGATAACTCCGAAATGAGTAAAGAAAGAAATATCCGCAGTTCCTTTGCGGAAGGAATCTTTTGATATCTATGCAACACTATTGTCATTTCTACTAAATTTAATAACTATAAACAAATCTATTATCCACCAAATAAAAATAAATATAAGTCCCCTAAAAAGTAGCACTAGGAAAAATGAAGGTAAGGAATATAAAAGTGTCACAATCCCTCCTGAGATAACAGCATAAGGGATGTAGACCATTCCATAAATGATCATTTCGCGAAGCAAGAAAAAAGAAAATACACCTGTAATGAGCATTAAAATAGCGGATGCATGTTTTTTCATATAGAAACGGTGTGCACCAAACCATCCTAGAAAAAGCCATAAAACGATGACGGGATAATTCGATTTATTAGTTTTGTTTTCTGGTGCATTATTCATCGTATTTCCCCCTAGCATAATTACAATAATAGAAAACATCATATCATGCTGCTAGGTATTAAACAAGGTGACGTTATAAATACATGGAAGCGTAGCACTCGTTAAATGAAAAAGGTATTATTTATTTCTCATGTTCTTTTGTATTCTCTAATACAAAAGAAGACTATCTGTTATTAGATAGTCTCCTGATATCAAGTAATTATTTATCCTTTAACTAATTTGGAACGAATCATATTTGATACAACTTCGATAATTAACACAAGAACAACAAGTCCAATTAGAATGGAGCCAACTTGTTCCCACTTATAGGAATTCATGGCGAAAATAAGTGGAGCACCAATACCACCGGCACCAACTAAACCTAATGTCGCAGCATCCCTTAAATTCATATCAAATCGATAAATGGTAACAGATAAGAATATCGCAATTAACTGTGGAAGAATGCCATATCT
>DATGUH010000128.1:0-13164 GCA_035301445.1 Pseudogracilibacillus sp.
GAGTCAATTTTCATAAGCAAATGTTTTATTTTGATTGATGAAATTGACTTGATTAATAGAATTATACCTTTATTATGCAATGATACTTAGCTTAACGATACCATATATGAAGGAGAAGTGAAACTTATAAGCTAAGGTGACAAAGACTATCGTTTGTCTTTTTCTATTGCATGGGTTTCAAATGATGGAATTAAAAGAGCATATATGTAATGCTGATTACAAGGTATTTATATGTTATGTTAAATTAATGATGTTAATTGCTGATGTATTTTGGTTTATCATTAACTTCTTATTCGGATTTGGAGGATATGATGTTGAGTAGGTCAATGACATATTTTACAGCAGAAAATCATAAAAAAACACGTCGTCCGCTCGTTCTTATCTCTTTAATAATTGCTATGTTTATGGCGGCAATCGAGGGTACAATTGTTGCGACAGCAATGCCAAGTATTGTTGGTGACCTCGGTGGTTTTTCATTATATAGTTGGGTGTTCTCATCGTTTTTATTAATGAATGCGGTAACAACGATGATTTTCGGAAAGTTATCGGATTTGTTTGGAAGAAAGCCAATATTTATGATAGGTGTCTTTATCTTTTTAATTGGATCTATTTTGTGCGGTTTTGCTAATTCGATGTTGATGCTCGTTATCTTTCGTTTTATACAGGGGTTTGGAGCTGGTGCAGTCCAACCGATTGCAATGACTATTGTTGGTGATATGTATACGGTTGAAGAACGAGCAAAAATTCAAGGATATTTATCCAGTGTTTGGGGGATTTCGGCGATTCTTGGTCCATTGGCAGGGGGATTGATTGTTCGTTTTTATGATTGGGCATGGATTTTTTGGATGAATATTCCACTCGGTATTATTGGCATCATTGGAGTTAGTCTATTTTTACATGAAAAAGTGGAAAAAGAAGAACGATCTATTGACTATGCCGGTTCAGGTTTGTTTTTCATTGCCGTTTCTTCATTAATGGTATTATTCATTGAAGGCGGTACGGAATGGGAATGGTTATCCGGACCAACATTCATATTGCTAACGGTATTTATGATTGGCATGGCAGCTTTTTTATGGAGAGAGAAGAAAGCCTTCTCGCCTATGATGCCACTTCGATTATGGCAAGATAAACTAGTGGCCTTGGCAAATATTGCAACCTTTACATCAGGTGCTATCATGATAGGTTTATCTAGTTTTTTACCTACATATGTGCAAGGTGTAATGGGACGAACGGCAGTTGTTGCAGGTTTTACATTAACTATGATGTCGGTTGGATGGCCACTTGCCTCTACTTTTGCCGGATACATATTCTTGAAAATAGGTTATAGGAAAACAGCCATCATTGGTGGTACAGCACTTTTGGTTGGTTCTATATTTTTTATTACTTTGGATGCATCTAAAGGGCCGGTATGGGCTGGTATCGGTTCATTTGTAACTGGTATTGGAATGGGGCTTACGTCTACAACATTTATTGTGGCTATACAGAATCATGTAAGTTGGAAAACACGAGGTATAGCAACAGCTTCTAATATGTTTATGCGTATGATAGGCAGTTCACTCGGAGCTGCTTTGCTCGGAGGAATTTTAAACGCACAATTGAATGGGTATTTACAAAAGGAAGGAGAGCAAATTGACCAGACGATTACTGCAGATTCTGCCAATACAATATTAGACAGTGCTACGACAAGTGCGATGTCACAGGAGACATTGGATATTTTAGAAAATGGTTTATCTTATTCGTTGCAGGCAGTTTTCTGGGGAGTGTGTGCTTTTGCGATTATTACGTTTGTGTTAACCATATTTTTGCCAAAATCGAAAAGTTGATCAACAGATAGAAATATATTGGTTATTTAATATAGGAAGAGATGTAACCAAAAAAACTGCATCCTGGAGAAAAAAGGGACGCAGTATAACTAGTGTTGTTATATATAGACAATTGTATTCGTTAGATTTATTTATAGAGTTTGCGCAATTCTTGCCGTGATTCTTCAGAAAGGGATCCACCTATATCCATTAATTCTACAATATCTTTAAATGCCCGTTCGGGAATGGCTAAATCAGAGACTTCTTCTGGTGTGAAGCCTAAGTCGATGTCTTCTTCTCTACCTTCTTTTAATTTTATTACAAAGTCCGGTTCCGTCACGAAAGGGGTGGAAGCACCTACCATGTCTGAATATTGAAGAGCTTCCAATGCCTTTTCTGGTGAGTTTATTCCTCCTGAAGATATAATTGGCACACGGCCATCTATGTGATCATAAACCACTTTATTCATGAATAGTCCTTTATGGTTACCTTGACGGATTGTTTGTTTATAAATATTTTTCCCCCAACTAGCAGTAGCTAGGTATTGAATGTCAGAAACCTCCATGATTTTGTCTATAAAGTAAAGAAATTCTTCAACACTATAACCGATTTCATTGCCGCGGGTTTCTTCTGGGGTGCCGCGAAAACCGAGAATAAAGTCTTCAGCTGCTTCTTGGTCAATAACATCCTGAACTATTTTCATGACTTCCAATCCAAAACGAGATCGGTTTTCTATTGTTTGAGGACCGTACTCATCCGTTCGTTGATTGGAAAACGTGGAGAAGAAAGTTTGGATTAATAAGCGCTGGGCACTTGATATTTCAACTCCATCGAAGCCTGCCTTAATAGCACGACGAGTGGCATCAGCATACTGGGTAATGACGTGTTGAATTTTACGCTTACTCATTTCTAATACGGTATGCTTAACGGGAGTATTTAAGTGCATTTCACTCGGGCCATAGACAACGCCAAAGTCTTTTAGAGAAATTTTTGAGAAGCGCCCGGCATGCGTTAATTGAATAATAGCTTTTGCGCCGTCTTTTTTCATTGATTGAGCAAGTTGTGTGAGTCCTTCAATACTCCGATCATCATCAATGCTGAAACCATATTCAAATAATTGACCGTACGCTTCAATATACGCTGCACCTGTAATTTGAAGGGGGGCTGAAGCAGCGCGTCTTTCAGCATAGGCTAGATCTTCTTCCGTTACGTACCCCTCCTTAGTAGAAGCGTTTGTAATCATTGGTGATAGAACAAAACGATTATTTAATGGCACCTTGTTTGGAAGAGTAATGGATTTAAATAATGGTTTATATTTTTCTGTTGTTTTCATTAGGTAGAAGCTCCATTCTTCTAATATTTATTTAGAAATACTTTTTGTAAAAATTCTTTGTATATTATCTGTTGTTATCTTACCATACGAGCTAATTCCTTGTCATATTGATATTTCTAGGAAAAAGATGTCCATTGGAGTTAGAGAATAGCCATGATATAATAATTTATAACTAAATAGAATGGAGGGAGTTTAAATGAAAAAACGAGGTAATTTTTTATTTATAGAAAAAGACGATGATACATATACATTGAGCATGACACCGGAATTGCAGGATGATATAGGGACAGTTGGATTTGTAGAATTTACGGAAGAAGAGGAAATTATGTTAGATGATGCCATAATGAATTTGGAAGCCTCTAAAACGGTTATGGAAGTTGCTTCACCATTGGCGGGGACAATTGTGGAGCGCAACGAAGCGGCAATAGATGAACCAGCTCTTTTAAACTCAGCTAAATCAAATGAAAATTGGTTAGTAAAATTAGTAGATGTGGATGAAGAAACATTTAATCAATTAGAGGAAGCGTAAATAAAACGAGTAAACGAACGTAATTTATATAGGTGAAATGCTTATGGAATATCGTATGAATCAAGAAGCTAGATTAGATTATCTTATACAATATTTAAAGAGTGAAAAACCAAGTGTCGGGGAGCAATGGATAAATAAGGTTCCAGTCTCTATCAATGAGAAAATGGCTTTATTTAGAGGATTGTGTAATATTCGCGACCCTTATTCGATTTCCAGTGACTTCTTGAAAGTTCAGGATGCATTTTTGACGGAGTGGAATAAAAATCGTGCTGTTATATCCCGGAATAATTTGACGGCTGTACAGCCACAACTATATTTGTGGCAAGGGGATATAACGACGCTGGCAGTAGACGCGATTGTAAATGCTGCTAATAGTGAGTTGCTTGGGTGCAGGAGGCCTAATCACGATTGTATCGACAACTTGATACATACGCTTGCCGGTGTGCAATTGCGTCAAGAATGTCATGCCATCATTCAGGCACAAAACCGAAAAGAACCAATAGGCAAAGCAAAAATAACGAAGGGTTATAATTTGCCTGCAAAAAATGTAATTCACACTGTTGGCCCTTTTATCGATAAGCGTGGTGTCTCCAAAATAAAAGAGCATTTATTGGCATCATGTTATCTTGCTTGTTTAAGGCTTGCAGATGAGCATCAACTAGACACAATTGTTTTTTGTTGTATTTCGACAGGAGAGTTTAATTTCCCTAATCAGCGTGCAGCAGAAATTGCTATTCAAACCGTAAAAACATATATAAAAGATTCGGAGTCTAAGCTTCATGTTATATTTAATGTATTCAAAGAGAAAGATTTAAATATATATCAGTCATTACTAACCGAAGAGTAGGAGATTATTATGCAACAAGTAACTCATTATTGGAAAACGCCAATCAAGTGTCAATCTATCTCACAGGCTGACAGTTTATTAAACCTAATCGAAGAAGCAGATGCTGTTGTCGTTGGTATTGGTGCAGGTATGTCAGCGGCAGCAGGCTTTACCTATGTAGGGGACAGGTTTACAAAAGCCTTTCCTGATTTTATTGAAAAATACCGTTTACTAGATATGTTGCAGGCAAGTTTGTTTGAATTTGAAGACTTACAAGAGTACTGGGCTTTTCAAAGTAGATTTAGTTTGTTGAATTTTTTTGACCAACCAGTCGGGCAAGCATATATCGATTTACGACACATGCTTGCGGATAAAAATTATCATATAATTACAACAAATGCTGATAATGCATTTTATGCTGCGGAATATAATATGGATAAAGTTTTTCGTATTCAAGGAGAATATGGATTATGGCAATGTTCGTTACATTGTCATCAAAAAGTTTATCAGGATGAAGCATTAATTCGACGAATGGTTGTGGAACAATCAGATATGAAAATTCCATCTTATTTAATTCCTTATTGCCCACAGTGTGGTGCTGGTTTAGAAGTGAATAAACGGACAGAAGAAAAAGGTATGGTTGAGGATGAATATTTTCAAGATCAAGCATTACGTTATAAGCAATTTTTAAAAGATACGGAGCATCAAAAAGTCCTCTTCTTAGAAATTGGTGTCGGAAACACAACTCCACAATTTATAAAGCACCCTTTTCAACAAATGACAGAAATGAATGAAAAGGCATTATTTGTAACAATGAATCAAAAAGATTATTTTATTCCGCATGCTATCCGACCACAAACATTGCAATTAGATGAGAATATTGCTGAAGTGCTTCATGATGCAGTAAATAAATGATGGAGGCATTCTATGTATTTAATTGAACCGAAACGTCATGGTGCTTGGGTTTATGATCCAGGCATTTCAATGGCTTTACAAGAATATGTAAAAGATCATATATTTTTAGATGATGATGTGCTCTTTCCATACATGATGCATCCGGTTGTTCAAATAGGCAAATTTCAGAATGCATATGAAGAGGTTAATCAGCCCTATATGGATGCTAATGACATTCAAATTGTCCGGCGTGTAACTGGTGGCGGGGCAATCTATCTTGATGATCGAAATATGAGCTTTTGTTTTTTACTGGATGGCGACACAGATTTTTATGGAAATTATGCTCGGTTATATGAACCGGTTATGAAAGCACTTAAAAAATTAGGGGTTCATCAACTTGAACAAAAAGGAAGAAACGACTTAGAATTGGATGGCAAAAAGGTTTCTGGCGCTGCTATGACTTTGCAACAAGGAAGAATTTACGCAGGGTATTCTTTATTGTTAGATCCAGATGTTGAAGCGATGATGGCTGTTTTGAATCCTAACCAGAAAAAAATTCAATCACACGGTATTCAATCTGTTCGAAGTAGAGTCGGGTCCATTCGTCCTTATCTAGCAACTGAATATCAAAATATGTCAGTATGGGAATTCACAGATTATATTATTTGTGAATTACTTGGTATTGATGATATGAGTGAAGCAAAAAAATATGAATTGAGCCAAGAGGACTGGGAATCAATTGATAAGATTGCAGCAGAAAAGTACAGTAATTGGGATTGGAATTACGGTCGTTTTCAACAGTTTGAGTATCATGTATCAAAGCGGTTTGAGATTGGCACGATTCGTATTGGTTTAACGATTAAACATGGAAAAATTGCGGATATTCAAATAACTGGTGATTTTTTTGGTACGAAGGATGTTAAAGAGATAGAAAAGTTGTTAATTGGGGTAAGACTACGAAAAGAAGATTTAGTAAATGCGTTGTCAACGATTGAATTATCGGATTATTTTGGAAAAATGACGCGTGAAGCTTTCGTAGGGTTCATTTTAAGTGAAGCGACTTAATCAGGGGAATTTAGTAATATAATAAAAATAAGTTTAATAATATAGCTTTTTTAAAAAAGTTTTTTAGAATGATTGGATATAAATAATAATCCGGAATTTCATTCATTTGTTTTTGGAAAGTAGGATGATTCGTGAAATTAGGCATATTAGATTACGCACAGATTGATGAAGGCTCAAATGCACAGCAAGCATTGCATGATTCAATGGAGTTGGTAAAATTAGCAGAGACCTTAGGATATGAACGATTCTGGATGGCTGAACATCATAATGTCCCTGCTTTTGCCAGTAGTGCGCCAGAACTTACTATGATGCGTCTGGCGGATGCTTCAGATCGAATTCGTATTGGTTCAGGTGGTGTAATGATACCACATTACAGTCCTTATAAAGTGGCTGAGAATTTTCGTATTCTAGAAGCTTTTCATCCTAATCGAATTGATTTGGGAATAGGAAATACGGTCGGGACAGCTGTTGTGAATCGGGTTTTGAATGAGAATAAGAGCAAAAAGCTTCCTTATGAGCAGAGTATTAAGGACTTGAAACAATATTTAAGTGACGAGGTAGAGGAAAATCATCGTTTTCCCGGTATTACTGCAAATCCGGTTATTTCAACAATGCCACAGATGTGGATGTTATCTACTAGTCTAAAAAATGCGAAGGTGGCTGCCAGGCAAGGAATAGGATATACGTTTGGGTTGTTTCCGATTGCAGGCATTGATAAATTACATAGTGGAATCAAAGCGGCTGCAACTTATCGTCAGGAATTTCAGCCATCCTCTTTTTTGTCTAAACCAAAGGTAATGATAGCACTGTTTGTAGTCGTTGGTGATACGAATGAACAAGCGGGAACTTACGCCGAGGCTTTGGATTTTTGGTTACTAGGAAAGGATAATTTTAATTACTTGAAAGCATTTCCTTCTGTTGAAACTGCCAGGAAACATGTTTATTCAGAGGAAGAAAAAGCAATTATGCAGGCGAATCGAATACGAATGGTCGTTGGTAATATTAAAAACGTCTCAGCGCAAATAAACGAGTTGGTGAACCAATTTAAAGCGGATGAGGTGCTAATAATTCCTTTAACGCCTGGACTGGAAACTCGTAAGAAAGCGATAAAACTATTGGCTAAGGAATTTATTTAGTGATCCATTTTGTTCTAGACGGTGGGGAAATGGTTATGCCTTAATTATCAACAACTGTAAAAATGTATTATTGTTCTATTCTCTAGACTTCAAGCATAGAATGTGTTGTTGGCAAATTTGATTTCATTTAAAAAATGAAAAGTTATTCATATTATAAACAGTTTAATAAGCTCACAATTTTTGAACATTTTTTATGTTTTATAATGAAAAGGATCTAATGAATAAAAGAAGCCTTTGGTCCATAATACCCTTTCAGGGATATAGGTTATAGGTATTATTATCTGAAGTTTGGAAATTCCTTATTCTAATTTGCTAAAAAATTAAATTATTTGGTATAGTACAAGGTAGCAATATATATGTATTTTATTGTAATCATACGAAGGAGGATGGGAAAAATGTTTTATGCTTTAATTATTTTGGCAGCACTTATTGTTTTAGGTGTTATTGGTGCTATCGTTTGGTATTTTTACATGAAAATCAGATACCGAACAGTACCATCCAACGAAGCCTTAATTGTGACTGGGCCAAATCTTGGTGATGAGAAGAAAGAAAAGAATATTTATAGAGATGACCAAGGTCGATATATGAAAGTAATTCGAGGTGGCGGTCACAGGCTGAAGATGTTTCAGACAGGTACGAGAGTGTCTTTAATATCTTTCCAATTAGAAATCAAAACACCTAAAGTGTATACGCAGCAAGGTGTTGGTATTTATGGTGAAGCAGTGGCAACATTAAAAGTTTCTGATACACTGCAAGGTATTGTAAAATATGCGGAACAGTTTCTCGGTAAAAGTCAAAAAGATATTTCCCATGAGATTTCAGAAGTTTTAAGCTCTAATTTACGTGCTATTTTATCTAAAATGACAGTTGAACAAATTAATGGAGATAGGGAAAGTTTTAACGAACAAGTACGAGAAATTGCGCAAGATCAATTAGACAGAATGGGTTTTAAAATTACTTCACTCGGTCTGACAGATATTAGTGATGATGAAAATTATTTAGAAAACTTAGGTAGACCACAAATAGCGGAAGTACAGAAAACGGCTGAAATCGCTGAAGTGGAAAATAAACGTGAAACAGAATTAAAGCAAGCTGAAGTAAATGAAGAAGTTTCCAAAGAAAGATATCAACGTGAAATGAATATTGCTGATTCTCGTAAAGAGAAAGATTTAAAGGATGCTAGAATACTAGCCCAAACTCAACGAGAGAAAGCAGTTGCTGAAGCAGCGTATGAGCTAGAGCAAGAAGAAAGACGTTTAGGTATTGAAAAACAAAGACTTGAAATCCGTGAACAGGAAAAAGCAAATGATTTGAAACTGAGACAGATGGAACGTGAAAATGCTGTTAAATTGGAAGAGCAGCAGGTCGAAGTAAGGAAACAACAGGCTGAAGCGGATTATTTTGCAAAAACAAGAGAAGCAGAAGCACTTGCGAAATCGAGAACAGCTCAGGGTAGAGCAGAAGCTAGTGTTATCCGTGAGAAAAGTATTGCTGAGGTTGAAGCAATTGAAAAACGCGGTGAAGCATTGAATAAGAATAAGGAAGTTATGTTGACAGAAATGATTATCAATATGGCACCTGAATTTGCTAAATCTGTGTCCGAACCACTAGGAAAAGTAGAATCAATTCGCATTTTAGATAGTGGTGATGGTAAACAGATGAATTCTTTACCAAAAACGGTAACGAACACAATTTCTAATTTACAAGAGAGCTTAGGACAAATGACAGGTATTGACTTGGAACACATCTTAGAAAACTTGTCTGATAAAAATTCCAAAAACAAAAGTGGCACTACTACGGCTGGAATTGCCAACACAGATACTTCGAGCACAACAGAAGATTCGAACCACGTGGAAGATGTAGAGAGTGAAATAGAACAATCCGCTCAATCTGCGGCAACAAGTAGTTATTCCAGTAACTTAGAAGATGCTACCCAAATTGGAGAAGATTTAAAAACCTCTTACTCAGATGCAGAAGATTTAGTAACAGATACAATGGATTCAGTGGATGAAACTATAGATGATCTCGAGTCTAAAAAGGAAGATCTGGACGCCGCTGTATCAGATAAAGCATCCTCGAGTGAAGAAGATACAGAAACAACAGAAAAAGAGGATGAAACTTCTGAAGATGAAGAAACTACATCAAAAGAAGATGAATGGTATTGGAGATAGGTTCTCTTCGAGTATATTAGACTCAAATAGCTAGAATTTCAAAATGAAAATAAGCTGTATGGAATCAATTTCTATATTGGTTTCATACAGTTTTTGATTTAAAAATTTAAATAACAGTAGGTGATAGATTGCAATTAACTGATAGTTATTTCGATGACTTGTGTGTGAGAATTGCTCATCAATTCTCATCAACTCAATCCTATTTAACCAAGAAAGATATAGAAACTATTTTAATTGATCGGATAATCCCAAGTGAAGTAGCGGTAAAGGATTTTTATGAAGTCGATAATATTCGATTTGTAATCGAATATATCAATAATCAGAGGCATTTAGATAAAGAAATTTCATTTGAAGAGCTGTTTGAAATCCATTATTTATTAATGAACCGGATTGATTCATCGAGAGGAAACTTTAAATCGGAAAGTAATAAGCTGGATGGGTCTGATTTTCAAACAGCTAGTCCAGAGGAGACCCCTATATTAACGAAACAATGGATGGACCATATTAATTCACAATTAAGAACGGGTATGGATAATCAAGAGTTGATTGAACTTGTTGCCGAAAGCTTGATTACATTTGAACATATTCATCCATTTCAGCGGGGAAATAGTGAAACTGGACAATTGGCGCTAATTTTTATACTTTTGAAGGAAAAATCCGCTCCGTTTGTTATCGAATCCGGTGATAAAAGAAGATATAACAGATATATTCACGAGCAGAATATAAAAGGATTAGTGTCGTTGTTAAATGAAAAAATCAGTATGGAAGAGAACAAAATAGCTAATTACAAAGATTAAGAAAATCATTTTTGCACATTAAAAAACAGCACCCAACTTTTCGTTAATCGGAGAGATGAGTGCTGTTTTTTTAAGATTAAATTATTTACGTGTTGACTCAATAAAATTAAGTGTGTTTAGACTGAATAGTTGTAGTGCTTTTTTTGCTCCTTTAAAGCCATGTCCAGCTTGAAGGTGTTTGAAAATAGCGCCACCGAGTATGATATTAATTAATATCGTTCCAATTTTGATAAATGTTTTTCCCGAACGGGATAATATGGATAACATTAAAAAAAGTGATCCAACTAATTCAAAAAAACCTGCAAGTTTCATTGCATTTCTAGATAGTTGAAATCCATTTTTAAATTGATCTGCTGCTTGATCATCGTTTTTTACTTTAGGCATGCTACTTTGAAACATTTCTTTGGCCACATACCCATTAGAAACTCGTTGTAACATCATTTATTATCTCCTTATTATTTATTCAATTATTATTACCAAAACCAATCATAATATTATCAAAACATATAGTTACAGCCAATATTATTGCTTGTACATCTATGTAACTTGGTCATTATTTGTCGAATGATGATAATTAATAGAAGGTTTTGCTTTAAAACCCCCCTAAATAACGTGTATTTTGACAAAACCATCTTCAAGGTGTCAGTTATATTACTGAATCATATCGGAAATTATTTTACCTTTTTTACCATATATGACGCTTTTATAGGACTTTATATGAATATAGCTCATAAGAAAGATGTAAAAAAACGTCGAAACATGTCATCTTGAGTAATACATTCTTAAAACTCCTGTAACTGCATTGGTTGAAATGATGTGCTATGATGTTCATTGTCAGTAATTAAGGAGGTACGAAAGATATGAAGAAATTCATGACCACAGCAGTGGCTGCGGGAATATTTTTCTCAACATCAGCTGCAGTACATGTATCAGCTGAAGAGTATGAGGTAGAAAAAGAAGATACGCTTTGGGGAATTGCTACAGAGCATGGAACTACAGCAGACAATTTAATGGAAATTAACAATCTAGATGCAGACGTTATTCACCCTGGACAAAAAATAGAAGTCGATGCATCTGAAAATACAGAGAAATATACAGTAGAAGAGGGCGATACTTTAAGTAGTATTGCTAATCAATTTGATGTAAAAGTAAATGACATCAAAGAATGGAATGACCTTTCCGATAGTTTAATAAATATTGGACAAGAACTAGACTTAAAAGGTGTTACCGAAAATAATCAAGCACAAGAATCTTCTGGTGAAGAAAATGCAACAGAAGAATCCAACGAGGTAACAGAAGAATCTAGCGAAGAAGCGAACGAAGAATCTAGTGAAGCAGAAGCAAATGAAGAAGAAACAGAGTCTGCATCTTCTTCATCTGAAGGCGAAACATTCTCCGTAACTGCAACTGCATACACATCTGATTGTGAAGGTTGTTCCGGTACTACTGCAACAGGAATCGATCTAAATGCTAATCCAGATAAGAAAGTTATTGCAGTTGACCCAGATGTCATTCCATTAGGCACTGAGGTTCATGTAGAAGGATACGGAAATGCTGTAGCAGCTGATGTTGGTGGAGCAATTAACGGAAATAAAATAGATGTTCATGTTCCAAATGAAGCAGAAGCTAATCAATGGGGTGTACGAACTGTAAATGTAACAGTTCTAGACTAAAACAAATTGCTTGAAAGTATTATTGAAACATATAATAAAGAATTTAATGAACATGATTTATAATCAAGAATGCTCAATCTCAATCAAAAATTGGATGAGCGTTCTTTTTTTATGTAAAAAGAGAAACTAAATCCATTTGAAGATTTACCATTAATGCAGTAGTTAATAGTTTGACTTCCTAAATAAAAGACTACCATTACTTAACTTTCTAGTTATCAAGCATGAATGAAATAAATGTAAACTTCTTTCTGAAAAAATAAGTATATGATAAGCTTGAAATGCTAAATAAAGGTTATACTATTAATAGCATAGTTTGTATTGGAGGAATAAGAAGTGTCACAATCATTAACAGGGAAAACAGCAATTATTACAGGAGCAAGTAAAGGAATTGGTCGTGCAACAGCGTCTGCTCTTGCAAAAGAAGGGGTAAACCTTGGTTTAATCGCACGAAACGAAGATGGATTAAAAAAGGTTACAAATGAGTTGAAAACGGATGGAATAGAAATTGTTACTGCTACAGCCGATGTTGGTAATCGTTCAGAAGTCGATTCTGCAGTGGCGAGTCTAAAAGAAAAACTAGGAACAATAGATATTTTAATTAATAATGCAGGTATATCGAAATTTGGTGGTTTCCTAGAGCTAGAACCTGCAGAATGGGAAAAAATAATTCAAGTTAACCTACTTGGTGCATATTATATGACTCGCGCTGTACTACCGACAATGATTGAACAACAATCTGGGGATATTATCAATATTTCTTCGACAGCTGGAGAAAAAGGAGGGCCTATAACAAGTGCGTATAGTGCCTCAAAATCTGGTTTGCTAGGATTGACAGAGTCCCTTGCAATGGAAGTACGAAAACATGATATTCGAGTGACAGCATTGACACCAAGTACTGTCGTAACAGACTTAGCTATTAATGGCGGGCTTGTTAAAGG
>DATGUH010000129.1:0-12207 GCA_035301445.1 Pseudogracilibacillus sp.
GTGTTTTTCCTTTATTTTGGATTTGGAGAGTTTACTACCTACACCTATCCATTATAAAGGATTTTTTATTGCATGAAAGTAAAATACAGATAGTTTTGATGATTGTTAATTTTCAAAATTAATTAATGCAACGCTAGTGTAAAAAAAGATATAAAATATAATTTAAAAAAATGGTAAATGATATTCAAGTTTGCGTATAATATAGATAAGCAAATCATTAGATAAATATATAGTCGGAGATAGGTTTTTATGGAAGAAAAAGTCCTAACATATATAAAAGAAAAACAACTTATTCAAAAAGGTACTACCGTACTCGTTGCTGTATCGGGTGGGCCAGATTCATTGGCATTGCTCCATTTTTTATGGTCTCACCAAAATGAGTTAGGTGTTTCCTTAAGTGTGATAACTGTTGATCATCAGTTGCGCAGTGACATCTCCGCTGCTGATGCTCAGTTTGTAGCGGATACTTGTCGCTTATGGCAAATCCCTTGTAAAATCATTAATGTAGATGTGGATGCATACAGAACTGCGCATAAAACAGGTACCCAACTTGCTGCAAGGGAACTCCGTTATGAAGCATTTCGGGAGCTAATGGAGCAAGATAACATTGATTATCTAGCTTTTGGGCACCACGCTGATGACCAAATAGAGACTGTTCTTATGGCATTGTTAAAGACAAGCCATGTACATAATTTATCTGGAATGCCGAGGAAACGTCCATTTGCCGGTGGCGAACTTATTCGTCCATTCTTATGTGTGGAGAAAAAGGAAATCATGGAGTACAATGTCAAACATGCACTAACTCCTAGAACGGATGAAACAAATGCTGAAAAAAACTATATGCGTAATCGATTACGGGCAGATATTCTACCGCTTTTGAAGCGAGAAAATCCTAATCTATCAGTAACCATCGATAAACTCACGGAAAATATCCGAGATGACAGTGCGTTTTTGATGGCTGAAGCAGAAAATGCCTTCTCCTCATGTGTACACGTGCTAGATAATCAAAAAAAAGCCGTCATAAAAGTAACATTATTACAAACATATTCACTTTCTTTACAAAGGAAGGTATATCAACTAATATTAAGTTATCTGTATGATGGTGTACTACCGGAGAAACTTTCCTATAAACATGAAGAAATGTTTTTAACATTACTCAGGAAGTATGAAAATCGTCTGATTCACTTTCCGCGTGGAATGATTGCAGAAAGGGTTTATGATAAAATATATGCCTATTTTCCTATGCGAAAAGAAAAAGAATTCGAAACACAAATATTATCACAAGTACCAGCAACTTTATATTTGCAAGACGGTACTATCCTCAAGTGTACAACTATAAGCGCTGAGGAAGTAGCGGATAAACGTCATGACCCTTATACATATATTGGCTCAGAAAAGGCGATTTGCTTTCCGCTGACTATACGTTCAATATCCGCCGGTGACCGTATGACATACGACGGACTATCAGGGACGAAGAAAGTGCAGCGAATTTTTATTGATGAGAAAGTCCCCAAACAGAAACGAGCCTCTTGGCCGATTCTGACAGATGCCCATGGAGAAATACTTTGGGTTATTGGTTTAAGGAAAAACACAAAAATTACACCGCAGCATGCGCGGTATATTTGTATCGAAATAGAACAACCATCACACTAATAGGAGGCAGAATATGCATAACGAAATAGAAGAAGTGCTCATTTCAGAAGAAGAGATACAAAATAAATGCGCAGAAATAGGTCGTCAATTAACTGCGGAATATGAAGGGAAATTCCCACTAGTCATAGGTGTGTTAAAAGGAGCAACGTTATTTATGTCAGACCTTGCTCGAAACATAGAAACACATGTAGAGCTTGATTTCATGGATGTCTCCAGTTACGGGAGTGGAATGCGTTCTACTGGTGAAGTAAAAATCATTAAAGACTTAAATGCAAAGGTAGAAGGAAGAGACTTACTCATTGTGGAAGATATTATTGATAGTGGTTTAACACTAAGCTATCTAGTAGATTTATTTAAATATCGAAAAGCTAATTCTGTCAAAATTGTTACATTACTGGATAAACCAACAGGAAGAGCAGCTAAAATTAAGGCAGATATCGTTGGATTTGAAGTACCGGATGAGTTTGTAGTTGGTTATGGGCTTGACTTTGATGAACGTTATCGGAATTTACCGTATATAGGGGTTTTAAAACCCGAAATGTATAGTGAAAAAATCAATGATGAAAGCTTGTAATAAGAATGTTAAAAATGGGAGAAATTAAAAGCAATTAGTTGTACTGAAACTTTTTAATATGTTACTATTTAATGTAGTTTTTCTCGCTTAGGAGGAGATTTTTAAATGAACCGGGGTTTTCGGAATATACTTTTTTATGCATTAATTTTCCTCGTCTTGATTGGTGTTGTCAGCCTTTTTAAAGGGCAAGGAGATCAATCAAAAGAATATAATGTGAAAGAATTTATGCATGCTTTAGAAAAAGATAAGATTGCTGAAATGACAATGCAGCCAAAAGATAAAATAATTCGTATTACAGGGGAACTTAATGAAGATGATAAAGAATTTGCTGTTAATGTTCCTGATGATACTGAGGTAATTAATAATATTATAGATGAAACTGAAGGTAAGGGTATTCTAAAAGTAGAACCCGAAGAACAGCAGAGTGTTTTTGTTACCTTCTTTACAATGATGTTTCCGTTTCTTATTATTGGTTTAATATTTTTCTTTATTTTCTCAAGATCACAAGGCGGCGGTGGCGGCGGTCGTGTGATGAACTTCGGTAAAAGTAAGGCGAAGTTGTATAATGAGGAAAAAACGAAGGTACGTTTTCCAGATGTAGCTGGGGCAGATGAAGAAAAGCAAGAACTTGTTGAAGTCGTTGATTTTCTGAAAGACCCTCGCAAATTTAAAAAGGTCGGTGCACGTATTCCGAAAGGGGTACTTTTAGTTGGCCCGCCTGGTACAGGGAAGACTTTACTAGCAAAAGCAGTTGCAGGTGAAGCTGGTACACCGTTCTTTACTATTAGTGGTTCTGACTTTGTTGAAATGTTCGTTGGTGTTGGGGCCTCACGTGTAAGAGATTTGTTTGAAAATGCGAAAAAGAATGCACCATGTATTATATTTATTGATGAGATTGATGCTGTTGGGCGTCAACGTGGCGCTGGACTTGGTGGCGGACATGATGAACGTGAACAAACCTTGAACCAGTTGCTTGTTGAAATGGACGGTTTTGATGGGAATGAAGGCATCATTATGATTGCCGCAACTAACCGCCCAGATATTCTGGATCCTGCCCTCCTTCGTCCTGGTCGTTTTGATAGACAGATTCCTGTTAATCAACCAGACGTAAAGGGTCGTCAACAAATATTAAGAGTACATGCTAAAAACAAACCACTTGCCGAAGATGTCAGCTTGAAAACTATCGCTATGCGTACCCCAGGATTTTCTGGTGCAGATTTGGAGAACTTGCTGAATGAGGCAGCGTTAGTAGCGGCCCGCCATGATCAGACAATGATTACAATGCTTGAAATTGATGAAGCTATTGATCGTGTTATTGCAGGTCCTGCAAAGAAAAGCCGGGTTATTTCCGAAAAAGAACGGAATATTGTTGCCCATCACGAGAGTGGTCATACTATAATCGGTATGGTGTTGGATGATGCGGATACGGTACATAAAGTAACGATTGTTCCGCGTGGTCAAGCCGGTGGGTATGCAGTGATGTTACCTAAAGAAGATCGTTATATTGTAACAAGACCAGAGTTGTTTGACCGGATTACAGGTTTATTAGGTGGTCGGGCAGCAGAGGAAGTCATGTTTGGAAAAGATAATGTTTCTACAGGTGCGTCGAATGACTTTCAACGTGCAACGGCAATTGCTAATAAAATGATTACTGAATATGGTATGAGTGAAAAAATAGGACCAACTCAGTTTAACGGTAGTGGGGGAGACGAAGTTTTCCTTGGCCGTGATATTAGTAATGATAAGAACTATAGTGATGCAATCGCACATGAGATTGATAATGAAGTTCAGTCATTTATTAATGCTTGTTACGAGCGTGCGCTGAATATCTTGACAGAAAAACGTGAACAGCTTGAATTGATAGCTAGTAAGTTACTTGAAATAGAAACATTAGATGCTGAACAAATTGAGTCATTATTTCATAAAGGTGTCATGCCAGATAGACCTGAACCTGAAGACATGCACCCAGAATCAAAAAAATCAGATGATGATGTAAAAGTAACTATTTCCTCAAAAGATGAAGATCCTGTGAGCTATGAGCAGGCTAAAGAGGAGAAAGAAAAAGCTGAAGCAAAAGAAAGATCTGAACAAGAAGATCAATCGGATGATGATAAATAGTAGGTGGAGGCTTCTCTGTGAAAGAGAAGCCTTTCTTCACTTTAAAATAAATTTACGTCGATAAAAATACTAACATTATGGTATAGTAATGATGTGATATTGAAGAAGAGGGAGCGTTGCACAAATGATTTTCGTGCTGGATATAGGTAATACGAATACGATGCTCGGCGTATTTTCGGATGATAAATTAGAATATAGTTGGCGGATTCGCACCGATCGGCATAAGACAGAAGATGAAATTGGAATGCTTGTGAAATCGCTTTTTGATTTTAATGGGCTACACCTAAAAGATATAAACGGCATCATTGTTTCATCAGTAGTACCGCCAATTATGCGGGCAGTTGAAGTAATGTGCCGCATGTATTTTAATATCGAGCCACTCATTGTTGGCGGTGAAAATGTTCACTCACATTTGAAAATTACCTATCCTCGCCCCCAGGAACTTGGTGCTGACCGTATTGTAAATGCAGTAGGAGCATTAACTAAATATGAACCGCCATTAATTATTATTGACTTCGGTACAGCAACAACATTTTGTTATGTCGATAGACAGGGAACCTATAACGGTGGAATTATTACACCGGGAATTAATGTTTCCATGGATGCATTATATAGACATGCGGCTAAATTACCGAAAATTGAGATTGCAAAACCTTCAAATGTTATTGGACAGTCGACAGAAGGAGCAATGCAATCCGGTGTATATTATGGTTATGTCGGACAAGTAGATGGTATTGTAGCTAAGATGAAACTGGAGGCTAATGAAGAACCAACTGTTATTGCAACTGGTGGACTTGCTCCATTGATAGCAGCAGGCTCTTCGACAATTCATCATGTAGAAACTTATTTAACGCTTATTGGTTTACATGCCATTTATCAGAAGAACTAGTAATTTAAAAAGGAATGAAGATAGATGAAGGATTATTTAGTGAAGGCCACTGCTTACAACGGATTAGTGCGTGCATATGCAACAAGTACAACGAACATGGTAAATGAAGCGTGTAAAAGGCAAGATACTTGGCCGACAGCTTCTGCAGCACTTGGTAGAACACTCACTATTACTGGTATGATGGGCTGTATGTTAAAAGGAGATGACACGATCACTGCAAAAGTCGAAGGAGACGGTCCAATTGGTGCAATAATTGCCGATGCAAATGCTTCAGGTGATGTGAGAGGATATGTACTTCACCCTCATGTTGACTTCCCTTCCAATTCTGACAAAAAGTTAGATGTACAACGTGCAGTTGGAAAAAACGGTACGCTAACAGTGGTCAAAGATCAAGGCTTAAAAGATAATTTTTCTGGCCAGGTACCAATTGTATCTGGAGAAATCAGTGAGGATTTTACGTATTATTTTGCTACATCAGAACAAGTCCCAACAGCAGTAGCTTCAGGGGTTATTGTCGATACTGATTATAGCATTATGGCTGCTGGAGGATTTATAATTCAACTAATGCCAGATGCAAGTGAAGAAGTGATTACAGCGCTTGAGAACAAAATCAATAACTTTCCCTCTATTTCCTCTTTAATAAGAGACGGAAAAAGTCCGGAAGCAATTCTAGAGTTGCTATTTGAAGATGCAAAACTACGTATTTTGGAAACAATTCCCGTTAACTTTGAATGTCAATGTTCCCACGATCGTATGTTACGCGCAATAAATGGCTTAGGTGAAGATGAAATAAGAGCGATGATAGAAGAAGATCACGGTGCAGACGCAAAATGTCATTTCTGTAATGAAGTGTATAAAGTATCAGAAGAGGAATTAAGGTCTTTATTGAAATAAGAAGGTTGTTTTCATGTTTGTATATAGTTGAAAGGAGTATGTACGTTGACAAATATTCATGTTCCTTTATCTGTTTTAAATCTTGCGCCAGTGCGCGAGGGACAGACTATGAAGGATGCAATAGATTCGATGGTACGTTTAGCACAGACAGTTGAAAACCAAGGATATGAGCGTTATTGGATTGCAGAGCACCATAATATGTCGCGATTAGTTAGCTCTGCAACTGCCATTTTAATTAAACATGTATTAGAAAGCACGAACAATATTCGTGTCGGTTCTGGTGGTATTATGCTACCGAATCATTCACCTCTTGTCGTTGCTGAACAATTTGGGACAATGGCAACCATATATCCCAATCGTGTCGATCTCGGATTAGGTAGAGCGCCGGGAACTGACATGATGACAGCAAGTGCACTTCGCCGAACAGCACAGGATGCTGTGTTTAAATTTCCGGAAGATATACAAGATTTACTTACGTATTTTGGTCCGGAGGAAGTTCAGGGTCATGTAAGAGCTTATCCAGGTGTGGATACAAATGTACCATTATACATACTTGGCTCTTCACCGAACTCGGCACATCTTGCTGCTCAAATGGGACTGCCTTATATATTTGCTTCTCACTTTGCGCCAACTTACATGGAGGATGCAATTGAGATTTATCGGAATGAGTTTGTTCCTTCAGAATATTTATCAAAGCCATATATGGCAGTTTGTGTAAACTTGGTTGCTGCTGAAACGAATGATGAAGCAGAATTTTTAGCAACTACAATGCAACAACAATTTTTAAATATTGTCAGAGGTACTAATGATCCACTTATGCCTCCTGTTGAATCGCTTGAGAATGAATGGCTTCTGAGCGAAAAAGAAGCGGTAGACTCTATGCTCCGTTATACATTACTAGGAGATAAGGCACGCATAACGGATCAACTTACTCATTTTCAAGAAAAATATAATATAGATGAATTGATGACTGTATCTTATATTTACGACGAAGAAAAGCAAGCAGATGCTTATCGTATATTAAAAGAGGTTGTTGACGAAAATAAATAAAGTAGTATCCCCCTTCATGAACAGATTCAATAATTTGTTTATTAAAGGGGGTTTTTTACAAATTGTATCTTGACATTCAGAAGCGATAAAGGTATATTAAATATAAATCCTATAAAATTAGTAGGAATTGGAGGCCTTAAAAATGAGAGTTGCAAATAATATCACTGATCTTATCGGTGAAACCCCAATTGTTAAATTGAATACAGATGCAGAGTCAGACAGTGCAGATATTTATTTGAAATTAGAATATTTTAACCCGGCAAGTTCAGTAAAGGATAGAATTGCGTTATCAATGATAGAAAGTGCTGAAAAAGAAGGTGTATTAAATTCTGGAGATACAATTGTTGAACCGACAAGCGGTAATACAGGTATAGGACTTGCGCTTGTTGCCGCAGCAAAGGGATATAAATTGGCAGTAGTAATGCCTGATACAATGAGTCAAGAGCGACGTAATTTATTAAAAGCCTATGGTGCAGAGCTCTATTTGACACCAGGAGCAAAGGGTATGAAAGGTGCGATAGCAAAGGCAGAAGAATTAAGTGATAGTCATGGATATTTTATGCCTCAACAGTTTGCAAATGCTGCCAATCCAAAGGTTCATGCGGAAACAACAGGAAATGAAATTGTAAAGCAAATGAAAGATGGTTTGGACGGATTTGTTTCGGGTATTGGAACAGGTGGAACAATAACTGGAGCCGGAAAGGTCTTAAAGGAACACTTCAAAAATGTTCGTATTTATGCAGTGGAGCCGGAAGATGCGGCAGTGTTATCTGGAGAAGAACCAGGGCCACATAAGATCCAAGGTCTTGGCGCTGGATTTGTTCCTGAAGTATTAGATACGGAGATTTATGATGAAGTAATTAAAATATCGAATGATGAATCTTTTGAAGTAGCAAGAGAGACGGCAAAATCAACAGGTATTCTAGGAGGCATTTCATCAGGGGCTGCGATTGCTGCTGCAAAAAAAGTAGCTAAACAGTTAGGTAAAGGAAAGAAAGTGCTCGCTGTATTACCGGATAGCGGAGAACGTTACCTATCCACCCCGCTGTATCAATATGATGATTAGAAAAAACAGCGCCCTCGAGGTGCTGTTTTTTTATTGCAGTAAATGTAATAACGACCTGCGTGATTTATATAATATGAAGTGATTTGTCTAAAAATATGATACACTAATGAACAGAATATAACGGGAGAAAGAAGGCAATTGAATGATTTTACATATGAAAACAAAGCAATACGATTTACGTAAGCAAACATTAATTATGGGCATTCTAAATGCAACCCCGGATTCTTTTTCTGATGGTGGTAAATACAACACGATTGAAACTGCTGTCGCACAGGCTAAACAAATGGTGGAAGATGGAGCAGACATTATTGATATAGGCGGGGAGTCTACACGTCCTGACCATGAGCCAATAAGCGCAGAAGAAGAAATAAATAGGGTTATTCCGGTAATAGAAGCGGTGAAACAGGCAGTAAAAATACCGCTATCTATAGATACATATAAAGCAGCAACAGCTGAAGCGGCTATTGAAGCTGGTGTAGAATTAATTAATGATATTTGGGGAGCAAAAAAAGACCCTCATATGGCCGAAGTAGCTGCAAAACATGATGTCCCAATTGTGCTTATGCATAACCGTGATCATACGTCGTATCATTCTATTATGGAAGATTTAATTCATGAACTAGAAGAAAGTGTTGCCATAGCAAAAAAAGCAGGTGTCAAAGACGAACAGATTATATTAGATCCAGGCATCGGATTTGGCAAAACATTAGCCGATAATTATACCGTACTCGGACAAATGGAGAAAATAACGAATCAATTATCATATCCTTTGCTTTTAGGAACATCACGTAAATCATTTATTACAGAAGTACTTGATATACCAGCCGAACAACGTGATAATGCAACGGGAGCTACGACATGTATCGGTATTCAAAAAGGAGCAAACATAATTCGTGTACACGATGTAAAACGTAATCGGGAGTTAGCAAGCATGACAGAGCGAATTTTACAAGGGGCTAGTACTGTTGGATAAAATAATCTTAAATCAACTTTCTTTTTATGGATATCATGGATTGTTTCAAGAAGAAAAACAACTCGGACAACGGTTTCTCGTTGATGCAACTTTGAACGTTAGCTTAAAACAAGCTGGAAAAACGGATGAGATGCAGCAATCGATTGATTACGGAGCGGCATTTACATTAATTGAACAGGTCGTAACAGGAGATCCAAAAAATTTAATAGAAGCTGTAGCTGAAGAAATCGCTGCAACGTTATTAAATCATTTTCCTTCGTTACAATCATGTGTTATTAAAGTAACAAAACCAAATCCACCAATTTCGGGGCAGTATGAATCAGTGGCAGTTGAGATCAATAGATCTAGAAGCGATTTCTAATGGAGGACATATATGAAACATGTGTTTATAGGGCTTGGTTCGAATATAGAGCCTAGAAATGATTATTTGAAAAATGCATTGCAATTGTTAGAGAATCATGACCAAATTCAAGTTACTCAAAAATCACCAATATACGAGACAAATCCGGTCGACTATTTAAATCAGGCAGACTTTTTGAATATGGTTGTAGAACTGAAAACATCTTTGGCACCGGAACTGTTACTAGATGCTTGTCAACATATAGAGCAGGTGTTGAAAAGAGAACGGACGATTGATAAAGGGCCACGAACGATTGATTTGGATATTTTGTTATATGGAACGGAAAAGGTAGAAACAAATCGTCTTGAAGTTCCACATCCCAGATTCGATAAACGTGCTTTTGTACTTGTGCCTTTGTGTGCGATTGCCCCCCAATTTAAAGTACCGGATCGTCAGCAAACTATAAAAGAATTACTTTATGATTTACCGGAAGAAGAGATTGAGGGAGTAAAGCAATGGGATGAAAGCTAACGTTATGTTAAAATAGACAATGATTTTATAAAGATAAATGAGTAATCCACTTGATAATATGAGTCATTTGGTTATATATAGGGTAATAACTTTAAAACTTTTCATCATAAATATAAGGAAAATGGAGTGATAGAGTTGACAGAAGAATTAAATGAGCAAATGCAAGTACGAAGAGAAAAACTTAAAACATACTATGACGACAACGTAGATCCGTTTGGGGGTAAATTTGAACGAACGGCAGAAGCTAGCCAATTACATGACGATTATGAGCAATACTCTAAAGAAGAATTAGCTGAAAAAGAAATTCCGGTAACTATTGCTGGTAGGGTAATGACGAAACGTGGTAAAGGAAAAGTAGGTTTTACCCACGTTCAAGATGCTAGCGGACAAATTCAATTATATGTAAGAAAAGACGCTATAGGGGAAGAAGCCTATGAATTATTTAAATCAGTGGATATCGGTGACATTGTAGGTGTAAGTGGTGTTGTGTTTAAAACAAAGGTTGGAGAATTATCAATCCAGGTGAATGAATTCACGCTACTATCTAAATCATTGCGTCCATTGCCAGATAAATATCATGGCTTGCAGGACATCGAGTTGCGTTATCGGAAACGTTATTTAGATTTAGTAATGAATATGGATAGTAGAAGAACTTTTATTACACGAAGTCGTATCATTCAAACGATGCGTGAATATTTGAATCACGATGGGTTTTTAGAAGTAGAGACTCCGATGTTGCATACGATTCCTGGTGGTGCAGCCGCCAAGCCATTTGAAACACATCATAATGCATTGGATATTGAATTATTTATGCGAATTGCGATTGAATTGCACTTGAAGCGTCTTGTTATCGGTGGTTTGGAAAAGGTATATGAAATAGGAAGGGTTTTCCGTAATGAAGGAATTTCAACTAGGCATAATCCTGAATTCACCATGATAGAGCTATATGAAGCATATGCTGATTATGAGGATATCATGCGTTTAACAGAGAACTTAATCGCCCATATTGCAAAAGAAGTTCTAGGGACAACTTTGATTAAATATGGTGAACATGAAGTTGACTTGGGGCCTTCATGGAAAAGACTGCATATGGTAGATGCTGTAAAAGAGTATACGGGTGTAGACTTTTGGGATAAAATGACTGATGAAGAAGCAAGAGCGCTTGCAAAAGAACACAAGATAGAAATCACTAATGAAATGACATATGGGCATATTGTCAATGAGTTTTTCGAACAAAAAGTGGAAGAATCATTAATTCAGCCGACATTTATTTATGGTCATCCAATAGAGATCTCTCCATTAGCTAAACAGAATAAAGAGGACGGACGTTTTACAGATCGTTTTGAATTGTTTATTGTAGGGCGTGAACATGCAAATGCCTTTAGTGAGCTAAATGATCCAATTGACCAGAGAGAAAGATTTGAAGCGCAAGTAGCAGAGAGACAAGCTGGCAATGATGAGGCGCATTTAATGGATGAGGACTTTTTGGAAGCATTGGAATATGGAATGCCTCCGACAGGCGGTCTTGGAATAGGGATTGATCGTTTGGTTATGTTACTTACAAATGCTCCATCCATTAGAGATGTTTTGTTATTCCCGCAAATGCGCACAAAATAAACAGTAATATAGTAGGAAACCCATCCATGGATTGTATAAAACCTTTCCGTGGATGCCTATTTTTAAAGGTCATTTAAACAAATTTTGCGTTGTTAAAAAATAAAAGTATAAAAAAGTGTTCAAACGTATTGCATTTTAAAATATCATATGGTATATTTATTTACGGTCTTTGAAAGAGACATTTTAACCGAAAGCCAACAATTAAAAAACGTAAAAAAAGTTAATGAAAATTGTTGACATAAACATCGCTTATGTGATACATTATAAAAGTCGCTGTTTTTGAGAGGCGATGAAGCGAAAAACGGCTAATCCTCTATAGGGAATGCCGGAATGAAAGATTTTTTGCTCCTTGAAAACTGAACAAAAACAACCTGAATGTTTATTTATTTGAAGTTGGAAGACATGTTTTTCCAACCTCGTCAGAAGAAATTTTGAAGCTAAGTGCTTTTCATATTTTATGGAGAGTTTGATCTTGGCTCAGGACGAACGCTGGCGGCGTGCC
>DATGUH010000130.1:0-2900 GCA_035301445.1 Pseudogracilibacillus sp.
AAAAAATAAAGTGCTGGATAATGCGGTATAATATAGTGCCCGAGGAATACTTGACACATATAAAAATAAAAGGATTTTGTTTTTTAGCACCAACTGATTTATACTAAACATAATTGAGACAGGAAGGGACTAATGATGATGCAGCTAAAATATAAAGGAAAAACAAAAGATGTATATGAATTAACAGATGGCAGCGTTTTGCTTCAGTTCAAGGACGACGTTACGGGAGAAGATGGTGTATTTGATCCTGGTGCAAATACAGTTGGCTTAACCATTGAAGGAGCTGGAGCAGCAGGCCTTCAAATGTCGGCTTATTATTTTGAAAAATTTAAAGACGCAGGGATTCCTACGCATTATATCGAATTCAATGCAGAGAATGCGTGGATGAAAGTAAAACCAGCTAAGGTATTCGGAGAAGGTTTGGAAGTAATTTGCCGATATCGTGCAGTTGGAAGCTTTTATCGTCGCTATGGTGCATATTGCGAAAAAGGACAAGCACTGGACAACTTTGTTGAGGTGACTTTAAAAGATGATGAACGCGGTGATCCACCAATTTCAAAAAGTGCTTTAATGGAACTTGGCATTTTATCTGTTAGGGAGTATGAAGTGCTTGAAACATTGACCAAACAGATATCCCAGCTTATAAAAAAAGATTTAGCAGCGAAGGGCCTTGATTTATATGATATTAAATTAGAATTTGGACGAAATGAAGTGTCCAATGAAATAATGCTGATTGATGAATTATCTGGTGGTAATATGCGTGTTTATGATGAAAATGGTAATTACGTAGAACCTATTGAGCTTGCAAACAAAGTATTAGAATAGGCGAGGGGAAAAGGGAGATATTTAAAAGTGAATCGTGCAAAAAAACGAATGATGTTCATGTTTTTAATAGTTTTGATGCTTATTATTTATGGTTGCCAAAGTGATATAGAAAATAGTAATGAACCAAATAACACAACAAATAATAATGACGAAGAAAAACCATTGGTTACTATGACAATGGAAGATGGTGGCGAAATAGAAATAGAATTATATCCTAATAAAGCACCTAATACGGTCAATAACTTTATTGCCTTAATAGAAGATGATTTTTATGATGGATTGATTTTTCATCGTGTTATTCCAGACTTTATGATTCAGGGCGGTGATCCTGAAGGTACTGGTATGGGGGATCCAGGTTATAGTATTAAGGGTGAGTTTTCTTCCAATGATTTTGATAATGATTTAAAACATGAGCCAGGAATACTTTCCATGGCCCGAAGTCAGGATCCGGATTCTGCAGGTTCTCAATTTTTTATTGTAACAGGAGATGGAAGTCATCTTGACGGTGACTATGCAGCGTTTGGCAAGGTGATAGATGGTATGGATGTTGTGGAAGATATTGAGGCTGAAGAGACGGATAATAATGATAGGCCGAAAACAGATCAAATAATTGAATCGATGTCCGTTGATTTGAATGGATATCAGGCAGAGGAACCTGAAAAGAGTAAGTGAGTATTTCATAAAAACTTTTGTGGGCTGAGTATAAGGAATACATAGACTGATAAAGTGAAATAACTATTGAAATCATAAAAAGAGCTATTTGTATGGAATAGCTCTTTTTTTGTATTTATATAATAGAAATTAATTTAATGCATTAATTTATTTGATATTTTTTATATAAAACCTTAAATATATTAATATAAGTATTGACATAATTAATTTGAACACATACAATGTATTAAAAGAGGTGAAATGAATGGCACATCCAATTATTGAAACGTGTCCTGTTTGTGCACATCAACTTCATGTGAGTAAATTATCTTGCGCGAATTGTCATACGGTAATCGAAAATGACTTTATGCTGTCTAAATTTGCTGCTTTTACTCATGAGCAAATTCACTTTATAGAAGTGTTTTTGCTGAAGCGAGGAAATATTAAAGAAGTAGAGAAAGCGCTTGGTGTTTCTTATCCAACTGTACGCGGTAAGCTGAATGACATTGTTACTATGCTCGGTCACCAATCAACAATTGAACAAGATGAACGGAAGAAGAAAGCGAATGTTATGGAGCAATTGGAAAATGGAGAGATTGACGTAGAAGAAGCATTGGCATTATTAAAAAATAAGGATAGGAGTGGTGAGTGATGAAAGAAGAAATTAGGCGAATTATGCAAATGGTGGAGGAAGGAAAATTAAGTTCTGATGAAGCAACTGAATTAATGAACGCATTGAATGAACCACCAGAACAAACGAAAGAAACAGAAGAAACGAATCGATCCTATATGGGACGTTCTTTAAAGATTAGAATAAAGGAAAAAGATAAGGAACGGGTACGCTTAAATATACCCATTAAATTTGTTAAATGGGTATTAAAAACAGGTCATGGTATAGCACAAGCGATTCCTGATGCTAAACCATATATAGAGGATATTGATTTGAATGTAGTCATGCAAGCAATTGATAATCATGAAACAGGTAAGATTATTGATTTAACAACAGAAGAGGGAGAAGAGATAACGCTTTATATTGAGTGATATAAGAGATAAAATCATTTTTTGAAAAAGATATAAAATTCACGTCTAAAATAAAATGTGAATGTTAAAAAGCCAATATACTTATGAGGTGTATTGGCTTTCTTCATGTCTGTTCTCTGAAGCAGGTTTAAAAGCATCAACTTCTTTATAACATTTACGACAAACAGGTAAGTACTTTTCATTGCCGCCAATATCAATCTGCTTTCCGGTATATACAGGTTTTCCAGATTCATCGAAACGTAAAATCATTGTAGCCTTCTTATGACAATACCAACATTCCGTTTTTAACTCTTTTATATTATCTGCATAAATTAATAAATTTTGCGATCCTTCAAACAAATGATTAAAAGCATCATTTTTTAATCCGTAGCACATAACTGTAA
>DATGUH010000131.1:0-5413 GCA_035301445.1 Pseudogracilibacillus sp.
CGGGTATATATGTAATGAGGAGGGGATATTATGGGTTACATCTTACCAATTACACATTATAATTATAAACAATACCAAAATCGTATGAAAGAGACAGAAGAAAGCCCCCATTATATTCACAGTCCTTATAGAACAGTTTTCCACCGAATAGATTCGGAATATAGTGAAAAAGAGCAAACAATGAATCGTGATCATTTGAAAAAACTAAAAACGACACCCGAAAAAAATCAACCAGCATTTTATTACATTTCCAAACATCAAAAAGCACAGTTAACCGGTAAGGGTGGAATGATTAATGAGCGAACTTAATAAGCTTGAAATTAGAAAACAAGGATTTTTATCAAAAACAGACGAGAAAACTCCCACTTTAAAACGCGTGAAGGGCAAAACCCAGCGATAAGTGGGAGGTGAATCGCCTTCAGACAAGGGTTAGCATTAGCTATCTCAGTTGTTTGACTGTTTGAAAGCCTATTGAATTAATAACAGTACAGGTTCCAAACTTAGAAAATCCTTGTTTTTTTATGTTTCATTTTTGTTGTTTTTTTTGATATTGCTTATGCTTTATTTTTCTATATGGTAGTACAAACATTTTTTTATTATCCATCCACTCAGCATAGAACACCTTTTTTACGTCTGTATAATTTTGTCTTTCAAGTTCCTGCAGTAGCCAGTCCTCAGTTACATCTACTTCAGCTAAATTGTCTTTTATCATTTCTCCGTCCATGATTAGTGGTGTAGCCATCTGTGCTTTTTCAGGATAAACATTTAGATCTCTTTTATTTGGGGTCTCGAATTCCGGCTTTTTTAATACGGATAATAATCCATCTGTTTCAAGTACGGCGTATTCTACTTCTTGTACAGCAAAAACATCTTTCATTCGTAACAGGTGAAGGATTTCATTCATATCCATTTTATTTTTTCGAAGTTCTTCATAGATGATTTCGCCTTTGTGGATAACGAGTGAAGGTTTTCCTTCCAAAATAAAACGAGAGCCTTTGAATTTTTGAGTAACAATTTCTATTAGATACAAAATAGCTCCCCATAAAATAATGACGAAACCAATATCAAGAATGCCAGCTTTTTTATCGAATAACGCATTCCCAACTAATTCACCAAGTACAATTGCGGCGATGAAATCAAATGGTGTGAGTTGGGATATTTGTGTTTTTCCTAGCAATTTTGTTAACAAGAATAGTGCAATAATACCGAAAACGGTTTCGTAGAACATAGGCAGCATATTACTCATAAAATAATCCTCATTTCTTTGTTATAATGATATGTTTAGACTGTGCTATTTTTAAAATAATATGCTGTGTGTAATAAAATGGTTTGTTTGAAGTATATAGTTTTATGATAGGTTCAGACCGTAAAAAAAGTTGAAAGAGTAGAACAGAGTTATTCACCTCTATATAAAAGATTTATTGCCTTAAAGGCTTTTGAACCACTAAATCAAACAGAAAATAAGCATAAAAAAGGGGTGAGCAAGTACTGCGTCACCCTTGTTTTTGTATCTTTTTATTTAGTTTCTTCACCATTGAGACATGTGGTATTCCAGCATCCATGAATTGCTCTGAAAAAACCTCATAACCTAGAGATTCATAAAAGCTGGTAGCATGTGTTTGTGCATTTAAAATTGCTTCGTTTATATGATGCGCAACAATTTCATCTTCCATCATACGAATGATGTTACTGCCAATCGATTGACCGCGATATTCCTTTTTTACCGCAATTCTTTCAAGTTTACCATAATTAGTAAAAAGACGGAGCCTGCTTGCTGCTATAGGCTCGTCCTGTTCGTAACTGATAAAATGAATAGCGGTTTCCTCAAATTCATCGATTTCTAATTCTTCGGGTACTTTCTGTTCGTCAACAAAGACGGTCTTGCGTACATAATAGACAGCTTGTCTTTCTTCGTTTGTTTCAACTTTTTTAATATGCATAATAATAGTTACCTCAAAACGTTTTGATTAGTTTGCTGTGAATTTAAAAGTTTCATGCACTTGCCACGAACCATTTTCGAGCTGGTAGCAAAGTTGCATCCGATCAATATAGTCTTCCAACTCTACTTTTTTCATTTTTAAACTTCCGAATACATCATGATATTCCTCATCAACAAGATCCTGAGAAATAGTAATGTGCGGAACAAAAGAAAATTCATCTTTATTGTCACTTGAAGAAATACTTTCTTGTATTTTCTTATGAAGTGCATCCAATTCTGGTTCTGGATCAACTTTAAAATAAATAGTATTCGTTACCGGTGCAAAGGTGCTGACTTTGTTAATATTAATTTTAAACGGTTTAGTATTATTAGAAATCTCTTGTAGGCTTTTCGTGATGTCTTTTATTGAAGTATCTCCTAGATTAAATCCAGGTTTAAGGGTAATATGCGGAGGAATCATCGCATATTCAGGATCATAGCGTTTACGTAGAGCGTTCGCTTCATCTTGTATTGCTTTTGATGGAAAAATTGCAATTCCATATTTCATTATTTAACCTCCGATTATTATTATTTCGTTACTGTTCTCATGTTATTACTATTTAGTATAACAAAAAAGGAAAGAGATAGAAAGGGAATAAAGTATCACGTATCCAATGAATCCATTTTATAAGTGCTTATTATAAAAGGAAATCCGAGCATGATATTGACCTTATGAAATGCACTCAAATATTTAACCAAACATATCTTCTAAAACTTCGGGTAATTCTTCCTGCCAATATTTCCATGTGTGATTGCCTGCAGGAATCTCAGCAAAGGTATAATCTGAGAAGTTTTCTTTTAAGTATTTTGAGATTACTTTATTTGGCTGGACGAAATCAACTTCCTCTTTTTCAGTTGTATAGACGGCCGTTTCATTTAAACCTATAGAATGGTAAATGGATAAATGTTGTTTAGCAGCTGCTTTAATAACTGATGAAACTGTATCATCTATTAATGGTGATTGTATGATGATTTGATTAAAATATCCTGGATATTGAAGGGCAGTAACAATAGCAAAAGTACCAGCAAGTGAATCTCCCATTAAACTGTGTTCTATACCTAGAGGATTAATAGGTACAATATCTTCAACCATTGGTAACACTTCTTCTATAAGAAAGCGTTGATAATTTTCATACTCATCGCCTGATGGATGGTATTTTTTTAAGCGATCGTGTCGGTCTTCATAATGAATACCAATAAAAACAGTATTTTGTATAGTACCGTTTTCATGCAGGTTATCACTTAACGTAGCGACTCTTCCCATTTGAAAATAATCATCTCCATCTTGCATGAAGCAGCATTTCGTTTCGTATAGATTATCAAATGTTTCGGGTAAATAAATTTTAACTTGCTTTTCTTCTTGAAGAAATTCACTTTTGATATGTTTGTTCACCATTTTTCCTAAACGTGCCATAAAACACACTCCTTAATTTAATTCTTCTTGTTTACCACTGTACAGTTGATAGTAGGCACCTTGTTTTTTCATTAAGTCGGTATGGCTTCCTTGCTCAAGAATACGCCCATCTTCTAACATTAATATATTATCAGCCTTTTGAATCGTATTCAGTCTGTGAGCGATAACGAAACTAGTCCTACCTTGCATCAGTCGTTGTAATCCCTCTTGAATTTTAAGTTCTGTAATAGTATCAATATTACTAGTTGCTTCATCTAAAATTAAGATGCTTGGTTCAGCTATCATTGCTCTAGCAATGGTAAGTAGCTGCTTTTGTCCCTGACTAATACTGGAACCATCTTGATCTAGCATCGTATCATACCCATTCGGTAATCGTTTGATAAAACCATGTGCATTGGATCTTTTAGCAGCATTCATAATATCTTCATTTGTAGCATCTAGCCGCCCATAGCGGATATTCTCTCTGACAGTTCCTTTGAATAAAAAGGTATCCTGTAGTACAAATGCGATATGAGATCTAAGGCTTGTTCGCTTAATATCTTTTAAATCCATTCCATCAAGTAAAATTTTTCCGGAATCATAATTGTAAAACCTAGAGATTAAATTAACAATCGTTGTTTTTCCTGCACCAGTGTGACCTACGAATGCCACCATTTCACCAGGAGCTACTGTAAAAGAGATATCATGCAATACTTTTTTATCTTCATAAGAAAAGTTGACTTGTTTAAATTCAAAGGAACCTGATGTCTCTGTTATTGTTTTGGCATCTGTTTCATCGATTTCTTCCACATCCTCATCCAATATCGAAAAAACACGTTCAGCACCAGCGACCGCTGAAAGTAAAATATTGAATTGGTTAGATAACTCATTTAAAGGTCTGGTAAACTGGCGGGCATATTCGGTAAAAATAACGATGACACCGACCGTGATATAACCTTTTAATACAAATATACCACCAAATAAAGCAATGAGAGAAAAACTTAAGAAATTCAATGTGTTCATTACTTTTGGAATAAAGCCGGAAATGGTATTTGCCCAAAATCCAGACCGTTGTAATGTACTGCTTTTTTCCTTGAATTCTTCCATCACACGATCTTCTTGGGAGTATGTTTTAACGACTTGCTGACCGGAAACTATTTCTTCAACATAGCCGTTTACTTCTCCAAGATCACTTTGCTGTAATTTATATAATGGTCCTGTTCGTTTTGTTATCCAGCGCATGCTAATGAATAAGATTGGAATGATAACCATCGTAATTAAAGTGAGCAGCGGGCTTAAATAAAGCATAACGGAAACAGTTCCTAATAGTGTAATAATACTAGCAAACACTTGTATTATAGAATCATTGAGCGTGTTGTTAATATTATCAATATCATTCGTAACTCGGCTCATTAATTCTCCTTGCTGACGTTTATCGAAAAATGAAATAGGAAGTTGATGGAATTTTTCAAACAGTTCTTTTCGTAAATTGAATACAGTTTTTTGTGCGATTCCAACCATCCAAAAGTTTTGTAAAAAGATAGAAGAAGAATGCAGAATATAAATCAAAATGAGCCAACCAATTAAAGTTAAAAGGCCGTCTGTTTTCTGCATGTCTATAAAATCATCAATAGCCATACCAACTAGGTAAGGGCCGAGTAAACCCATTGATGAGCTGATAAGTACCATAAAGATGACAAGAACTAAAAGCCATTTATAATCCATAAGATAAGTAATGATTCTTTTAATTGTTCCCCAAGTATTTTCTGCTCGTTTATGTTTATGTCTGGACAAAGTTTCTAGGGGAATCTTTTTATATTGAAAAGGTTCCTTCAGCCGACTGAATGACATTAAATAACCCCTTTATTAAATAAGATTGTTTGTATTTACATCGATAATTTAATTTCATCTTGTGATGCGACAATCTTTTGATACAATTTGGAATTTTCAAGCAAACTGTTATGTGTACCAATCGCTAATATTCTACCTTCATCTAGTAATAAAATTCGGTCTGCCTGTTGTGCGGTTTGAATTTTTTGGGT
>DATGUH010000132.1:0-11136 GCA_035301445.1 Pseudogracilibacillus sp.
TATTTCACCAGACTTTTTAAGCTTATCTTCAATACGTTTAAAATACCTGATATAGATATGCTCATTATACAAACGATGATTACCTTGTCGCACAATATCTTTTGCATATTCTGCATTCATTTCATTCTTTATTTTTGCAAACTTCTCTACACTATCTTCTTGGACAGTGAATATTTGATCAATTCTGTTATGCATATGTCCTTTACCAGGAACTGTTTTTGCTTCTACAAGATATTCTACATTTATATCATAATTATCTTTGAAAAATCGCTCTAAATATTCACCGTTTTTGCCTAATGGAAGACTAGTTCCTGGCAATACGCAACGAATATTGTTTTTCTCCTTATCGAATAACAATTGCATAGGTCATCACCCCTAGAATGTATCTTAATCAAGCATTATATAAATATTAACCCTTCTTCGATTATAACATTATCTAAGGAGTTATCTAAAAATGTGCATTTTGAAATAGGAATCTGATTTATCGATGCAGGTGTTATATGTAATAAAAAGTAAGAAATGTTAAGGGATATATTGAAAAGCGAGAGAAGGAAATATACACTTTATCATAGGAAGCTAAATACAATGAAGTTAATTCTAAATAAAAAGTGCAAGACTAAGGGTAGCTTGCACTTTGAATAATGACTATATTCGTTAAGATATTGTCCGCGATAAGCAAGTCATCTGTAATAATAAACGACGAGACTTGCGCTTATATTAAAGTTAATCTTTCATATCTTAATAAAAGTTTATGACATATGTAAGGTCGCCACAATGTCGTAATATGTTAAAAAGTTTTAACCACACACTTATTAAAAGTGGGTGTCTGCAGAGGATTTCCTGTCTTCCCCTCAAAGGTAGGCTTGACATTTCACCCTCGATATTAAAACTCCCTAATATTTGTTTAGAGGTTAAACTTAAGACTATTACGAACATCGCAGCTTATATATATACTATAAACGTTAATTAAATAAATAGCAATGGAAGAGTTCTCCATTTACTTATTTCTAATCTTAAAATACCGTCCCACTTTATCATTCAGATAAATAATGTATAATCAATAAAAGATAATATTAACTAGGAGATATGAAGCATGTCTATTTACGAAACTTACAACCGCAACCAAGAAAACATTGGCAGATTACTTGTTAAATGTCCAGATAAACCTGGTATTGTAGCAGCATTATCAAACTTTTTATTTCAAAATGGCGCAGATATTATGGAATCTGCTCAACATTCAAGTGATGATGATAGTCAAATGTTTTACATACGATTTGAATTTTATCTTGAGCAACTTTTAGACAAACAAGTTATGCTTGACGAAGCATTCCGGCCACTCGCTGAAAGTTTCTCTATGGAATATGAATTTACCTTCAAACATCGAAAAAAACGAGTAGCAATTTTTGTTTCAAAGGAAACCCATTGCTTGATGGAGTTATTATGGGAATGGCAAAACAATGAACTCCAGATGGAAATTCCTCTTGTTATTAGCAACCACGAAAATGCCCGACAAATGGTGGAGGCTCTTAATATCCCATTTCATTACATTCCAGCTCATAAAGACATTCGTCAAGACGTAGAAGCAAAACAAATCCAACTTATGAAAGAATACAATATTGACGTCATTATTTTAGCACGCTACATGCAAATACTAACACCTGATTTTGTTGCAGCATTTCCAGAAAGAATCATCAATATTCATCACTCTTTCTTACCGGCATTTATTGGCGCACGTCCCTATGAACGAGCCCATGAAAGAGGAGTCAAGCTTATTGGTGCGACATCTCATTTTGTCACAAATGATCTGGATGAAGGACCGATTATAGAACAGGATATCGAACGCGTTGACCATCGTGACAATATAAATGCATTGAAAAAAATCGGTCAACAGGTAGAGAGAAGAGTGCTTATACGTGCAGTTAAATGGTATTTACAAGACCGGGTTATTGTAAAAGGTAACAAAACAATCGTCTTTCAATAATTCACTTTTCTTCGTGGAAGATAGGCTTTTCTCAAAAGAGTAGCATACATTTATAAAATATATAAATACGTTTTAACCTTTGATAATAAATTAAAATGGGGGGAGATATTTTGATAAATGAAAATGAGCATGTTGTTCAAAAAAGAAGTGTGGGACAAATCCTGTTAGCTATCATAAAATTTGTAGGATTTGTCATCCTTTCCACAATTCCAGCACAGGTCATTATTATTTTAATCATAAATGACCACCATTTCTCTAATATTGTCAATGGCATATTCAGCCTAATGTGGATTTTTTTAATCAGCGTTATTGCCTGGTTTTTATGGAACCGATATTATAAATATTCCGGAGAAAAGGCACAAAAAATGAGCTGGGCTGATATCGGTTATGCTTTAGGTTTTTTCTTAATTACTCGATTGATAGCTATTGTTGGAACATTGTTAATATCATGGATACACGACGAAGAGTCGACGGCGAATGATGAAATACTTATGTCCATTGCAAATCCTGAAGGTACTTTTGCTCCTTACTATATATTGTTCTTATTAGCAGTGGGGATGCTCGTTCCAATTATTGAGGAATTAGCTTTTAGAGGAATAGGTACGCATTTACTGTTTAAAAAACATACCTACTGGCTGCCATTAATAGTGACTTCTACTATTTTCGGGTTTATGCATAATCCTACCAATGTCATTTCATTTTTATTATATGGATCTATAGGAGTTGTTTTTTTCATCGCTTATCAAAGAAGAAAAAATATTCTTGATTCTATGTTAGTGCATATTTTGCATAATGGTATTGGTGCTGCTTTATTATTAGTTATGTTTATAGTTGACCTTATTACGCAATAATTTTTCTTATATTGAAAGCACTCCTCTAACTTTTAATATGCTTATTTATTCTAATTCATATTGACAAGCTATATCTGTTTGTGGTAATTTCCTTGTATGTTAACTTATTTTTTATAAGGTTAACAAATAAATGAAAAGGAAATGTGCAAATGACAAATTCTCGCTTACAAATGATGATTGCAACTGCTTTATTTACAGCAATAATCGGTATACTGGCCCAAATAACGATACCACTCCCATTCATTCCTATCACTGGACAAACACTAGCTATTGGTTTGGCCGCAACGATTTTAGGTGCACGTTATAGTACTTATTCTGCTATTTTATATATGATTATTGGTGGCATTGGTGTTCCAGTTTTTTCACAAATGACTGGAGGATTGGGTATATTATTTGGACCAACAGGTGGATTTATTATTGGTTTCATCCCTACCGTTTACTTTATCGGCAAATATTTAGAGACCACCAGTTTTACGATTATAAATGCTATTATCGCTAACATTATCGGTATGTTCATTACATTAACATTTGGTACGATTTGGTTAAAAGTAGTCGCCAATTTAACTTGGATGAATGCATTTTTAAGCGGTTTTCCTCCATTTATCGTAGTTGGTTTAATCAAAGCCGTCTTAGCAGGATGGATTGGTATAATAGTTCGTAATCGACTAGTATCAGCTCAAGTACTCACTGCAAAATAATCATAGTAAAACGCGCTGTACAACTTATAATGCCGTACAACGCGTTTTTAGTAACCTTTTTTCCTTTTTGCAATTAAATATTCCAATGTACCTGATCCCGCAAATACACCAAGTATAATTAAAGTTAGACCGATAAAGTGATAGGATAAAATTGGTTCACCTAAAAATATTGCGGAACCAATCAATGCAAATAACGTATTTAAATTAACGAATACAGTTGTTTCAGCAGGCCCGACATTTTTCACAGCAAAGTTATAAATCATATGACCTACTGCTGTTGCAATGACCGCACTAAACAGAAAGATGCTACCTAATTTCCAAGAAAACAATTTACTAATTTGTGCTAGATCTTGCTCCAACCATAACCCAAGCATAAAAATGACAACAGAACCTGAAACAAGCATATAACCAGTTAGTAACCTAGGGTCAAAGGTCGGGTTTAACCTCCCAATTAAAATAAAACTAATCGCTTGGGCGACCATACATAAAAAGATATAACCATCGCCGATAGATATAGAAGTAAAGCTGTCATTACCAGCAAGGGATGTAAATAAGATTCCTGCAAAACCTGCAATAAAACCGATTATTCTTATTTTTGAAACGCGATTTTTCAAAAAAATAATCGATAAAACCATCGTTACTAATGGAGCGGCTCCTAAAATAATACCTGCATTAACACCCGCTGTTTTCGTTAAACCCATTGCTAAAAATGAATGATGTAGTACAACATTAAAAATCGTAATTAACCCTATTGTTTTCCATTCGGCTTTTGTTGGTAAACGAAAAATACCCATTATCTTTGAAATAACTAATACCATAATTCCTGCTGTCAATATTCGAAATGCAGTCATCGTAATAGGATCAATTTCTTTCACAAGTGTTGCTAAAGCTGCTACATTAAATCCCCATGATGCCATAACAATGAATAACAAAAAATAAATTCTAGCCAAGTTTTTTTCACCAATTTTCTATGTTGTTCAAATCACCATAAATAATTATTTTAATTTAAATCCATCTATTTCTACTATACTAGTTTATACATATTTTTTAAACGATATCACCATTGACACCAAGGATCAAGATCACTTCTTTTAGCGCGACCACATTAACAGTTAAAAGTTTAACAGATTTCGTTTTTCTTTATAAATACTTTTAATGCTCGTACGGTTCATATACAGTACTAAATGAATATAATATTATAGTAAATAAATATGTTTACGGAGGGATATTCATGATTACTTCAACATGGAATTGGATGTGGGAGCAGCATGACAGAGTAAAAGACTTATTCCGCTTTTTCACTACTGCCAATAAAGATGACATGCCAACCGGAACGAATAATCACCATTCCAAGACAACGGGTGGAGGAAACGGTGGAAATTATTATCGTCCCGCACAGCTTATAGGCCTTATTGCTGGACCGTTATTGTTTGTTCTGACTTTATTATTCGTCCATCCGGAGGGACTTTCTAGTGAAGGATTGGCTGTTCTTGCAAGCACAATTTGGATTGCAATATGGTGGATGACAGAAGCTATTCCCATTCCAGCAACATCACTTTTACCAATCATTCTATTTCCTATAACTAAGGGACTGGATATTGATGCAACCACTTCTGCTTACGGTAATGATACAATTTTTCTCTTTATGGGTGGTTTCATGGTTGCATTGGCAATGGAGAGATGGAATCTTCATAAACGGATCGCACTGAATATTATTTCAGCTATTGGTACAAATATAAATCGAATTATCCTTGGTTTCATGGTTGCAACTGGATTTTTATCCATGTGGATTTCGAATACTGCTACTGCAATGATGATGGTACCAATTGGTTTAGCCATCATTTATCAAGTTTCCGATGCGTTGGAGGATGATCCCACGATTGACACATCCATGAAGAACTTCGGATTTGGTAAAGCAATGATGCTTGGGATTGCTTATTCTGCTTCACTAGGCGGGATTTCAACGATAATCGGTACACCACCAAATGCGGCACTTGCCGGTGCTATTAAAGAAATGTATGGAATCGAACTATCATTTGCAACATGGATGTTGTTCGGAGTCCCGATTGCCTGGATTTTTATTATGCTTGTATGGATTTATTTAATCAAAATTGCTTATCCACTCAAAGTGAAGTCACTACCAGGTGGAAAAGAAATCATTAGTAAAGAGAAAGAAAAGCTTGGGCAAGCTTCCTATGAAGAAAAAACAGTTTTCATCGTTTTTGTCTTAACAGCACTTGCATGGATTACACGTTCATTCTTTCTCGAAAAGATTAATGAAGGCATTGGAGATGCAGTTATTGCCATGACAGCTGCCATTATTCTGTTTATTATACCATCCAAAAATAAAAAAGGAGATCAACTTTTAAACTGGGATACAGCAGTGAAGCTTCCGTGGGGCATTTTGCTTTTGTTCGGCGGAGGGCTTGCCATCGCTGCAGGCTTTACAGAGTCAGGACTGTCGGAATGGATTGGAAATCAATTATCTGCACTTGAAGGAGTCAATATATTCATTGTCCTTCTCATTGTGTCAGCATTGGTCATCTTTTTAACAGAGATTACATCCAACACAGCAACAGCTAACATGATGTATCCTATTATGGCATCACTTGCAGTAGCACTTGGCGTTCATCCTTATTCGGTCATGATTGCAGCAGGAGTCGCTGCTTCTTGTGCGTTTATGCTTCCGGTTGCAACTCCACCAAACGCTGTTGTATTTGGATCAGGATACTTGCGCATTACAGATATGGCAAAAGCAGGATTTGTGCTCAATATTATTGGTATCGTTCTAGTGACAATCGCGGTGGTCGTCTTATTACCACTCGTATGGGGCATTGACCTTACTAGTTTTCCACCAGAGTTTTCAAAATAACATAGAACGAACAGTAAAAAAGTGTTTCTGTTGATACCGAGCAGAAACACTTTTTCTCATCTGTTTATTTCTTAATAAATTGAACGGCTATTACGTAAACTACCGGAAGAATTCCAGCAGTAATAATTACGCCGTTCCATCCTCCACCTTCCCATACAGGAGCCATTAAACTGCTCCCCAAAGACACCCCAATATAATAAGAGACAAGATAAAGGCTGGATGCACTCCCTTTATGATGGGTTGCCGTTTCACTCACCGATGTGGCAGTAAGAGAATGAGCAGTGAAAAAACCGAGACAGACAACACAAAGTCCGATAACAATCATCGTCAGTGAAGAAAAAAGCGTCAGAAATATTCCGATTGAAAGAACAACCACTCCTATTATTCGCACACGTTTCAAGCCAAAGTTGCCTGCTAGCCATCCTGCCAGCGGTGAACCAATTACCCCGAGACTGTAGGCAAGAAACATATAAGAAATTGCCTCCAGTGATAAGTGAAATGGGTCTCCTTGTAAATAAAACGGTAAATATGTCCATACACCAGTGAATGAAAGTTGTAAAATAATCCCCAATCCAAATACAGGCAGAAGGAGAGGTTTTTTCAAATGAACTAAAAAACCTGCAATATCTTTCTTCAGTGATAAATCACTCGGCTTGAAATACCTTGACTTCGGTAACATAAGTAATACGGCAATTAATATGACAACTCCAATTCCTGCAAGCACGTAGAAAGAAGCCTGCCACGTATAATGGTCTGCAATATAACCTGTCATAACACGGCCCACCATACCACCAAGTGCATTACTAGAAATATAAAACCCCGTCGCCGCTCCAACACTCCGGGAATCAATCTCTTCATTCAAATAGGCAAGGGATGCAGCTGGTAAACCTGCCAGTGCAACCCCTTGAACGAGCCGAAGAATCATAAGCCAGACAAATGAGTCCCATAATGGGATAATTAGAAACGGGATAATGGTGCCAATTAGCGATAACCAGATAAACCATGTTCTTCCCAGTCGATCGGACAAGAAACCAAAAATGAGTAAACCAACAATCAATCCAGCAATCGTCATGGATAATGATAGACTTGATGTGGATACAGAAACTCCGAATGTTTCTACGAATACTGGCAGTAACGGTTGAACAGCATACATCGATGCAAAAACAAAAAAAGAAGCGAGCGCAAGACTCAATGAAACTTTCCAAAAGTTAAAATCTCGAATTGTATAAGGTTGTTCCAATATAATTCCCTTCTATCATTCGACAGTTACGTCATCATTATAAAGCCATCATAACATATCGCAAAAAATTCAAAGCATGTTTTGGGGAAAATATAATACTATAACAGAAAATACAAAGATCCGTTGCCCTAAATCGTAAATTACACATTAGACAACTTAGACAACTACATTTATCGGTTTTTTACTATCTTGCCATTTCCTTCACGCATTAAACACATTGTTAAACCAGTCTGTCCCATTCATTCTTACGTTACAGTAATTGAATAAACGAGTAATTAGTCACATACCGCTTTCTTGTATCATGCCCTTTGTCCAAAATTCGTTTTAATGACTATTGTACAACTCTTATTTTAAACAAAGATTAATAACTGCAATTCATCATTTATCTAGGCTTTATGGAAGACCCAAATTTCCCTTTATAACTTATTTCCCGGGCAATAAACGACTTTTTCTGAATCTATTCTCAGAAACTTTTAACATTATATGTCAAACCATGTTGTATTAAGAAAGATAAGATTAATGACCTATCCTTTCATTTGTTGTTCTTTTAATAAATCACGAATTTCTACAAGCAATTCTTCTTTCGGATCTACTTCAGGCTCTTCTTCTTCCTCTTGTTTTTTTCGTAAAATAAAACGAATAATGAAAAATAAAGCAGCTGCTATCAGAAAGAAATTAAGTACTGATTGAATAAACATACCATATGTTACTTCAGCAGCCCCTACTTGCCACATCAGCCCTTCAAAATTAACGCCCTTCATCAATACACCGATAAGCGGCATAATGATATTATCTACTAAAGATGTAACAATCTCATTAAAAGCTGCACCTATTACGACAGCAATTGCAAGATCAACAATATTACCTTGAAAGGCAAATTTTTTAAAATCTTCCCATAAACTCATTTACTAGTTCCTCTCTATTTTCATAATTTGATTAAAATAACTGCCATCCAGAACGGATGACAGCATAACACTTATATACTAGTTTACTTTAAAAAGTAGCACCTAGTTTCGTAACAATTTGTTTTTTCCTAGATACGACTCCTTCCAGCAAGGCGCGATTAGCTGCAAGTTGCACATCAAAAGCTTTTTCGACATTTTCACTTGCTTTACCTAATGCCAGCACTTCCGAATTACTGTTCAGTATATCGGTCACTGCAAGTAAAAATAAATCAAGTTCTTTTGCTTCAATTTGTTTATTAATTTCTGTTTCAAAATCAGCTTGTTTTTTGTACACTTCTTCAGTATCAATCGTATTAATTTGGGCAATTTCTACTTTTGCTTCTCCCATGGTGAATTCCTTAGCATCCATATGAATTAATTCTGCAACTGATTTATCACTAAGATCTGTGCCAGCTTTCAGCATATCAAGCCCATAAGTATCTAAATCAATGCCTGCAATGTCTGCTAGTTCTTTTGCCGCCTGTTTATCTTCATTTGTACATGTAGGAGATTTAAATAACAATGTGTCCGAAATAATCGCAGAAACAAGTAATTTTGCATTTGTAGCAGAAATTTCTACTTGTTTTTCCTTAAAAATTTTCGTCAAAATTGTAGCCGTACATCCTACAGGTTCAGCACGAAAATAAAGCGGGTCCTTTGTTTCAAAATTAGCAATCCGATGATGGTCAATCACTTCACTTATAGTCAATTCTTTAATATTATCAACTGATTGCTGAAATTCATTGTGGTCAACCAAAATAACAGAATCTACGTCATCTGCAATTTTTTCAACATAGCGTGGTGGTTCCACTCCTGCAGCATTAAGCGCATATTCCGTTTCTTTATTTACTTCACCAAGGCGGACAGCCTCTGCATCTACACCTAAGTTACGCTTTAAGTCCGCATAAACAAGTGCAGAACAAATCGTATCTGTGTCAGGACTTTTATGACCAAAAATAACTATTTTACTCATCACACTACTCCTATTTCATTTTGATATATATAAGATTAACATATTTCGACAACAACCGTCATCTGTTACAGCATTAATTTTGCCGCAACCAAACTCATGTGATACCATGTGAAAATGATAAAAATGACAGAAAAGAGTGATTAACAGGTGCAGATCAATGTGATTGGGGCTGGTATTTTAGGCGCTTCTATTGCCTACGAATTGACGTTAAAAGGCCATTCAGTAACTATTGCAGACAGTTGGGCAAAAGGTGGAGCCACTTCCGCATCAGCAGGTATTATTTGTCCTTGGGTTTCCAAAAGACGAAACATGGCGTGGTATGCACTCGCAAAAGGTGGTGCAGCTTATTACCCAAAGCTTATAAACCAACTTTTTAAAGACGGTGAAACAAATACCGGTTACAAAAAAGTAGGCACTATTCGCCTACATCATAATTTGGAGAAGCTAAAAGAATTAGAAAAAATAGCTCTTCAAAGGCAACAGGAATCCCCAGAAATGGGAGAAGTAAAATTATTGAATCCTAAAGAGACAGCGTCCATTTTTCCATATGTAAAAGGAGATTTTCACAGCTTGTCTATTAGTGGTGCAGCAAGAGTCGACGGAAATGCCTTAAGAAATGCAATGTTAAATGCTTGTAAAAAACATGGTGCTTCTTTCATTCAAGGAAAAGCATCTCTCATTGTAGCAGGCAATGATGTTACGGGAATGGAAATCCAGGGGAAAAACCATCCAGCAGATATGACAATTGCCGCGAATGGTGTTTGGATGAACGACTTGTTAAAATCATTGGAGCCGACTGTTCTGTTTCAAGCACAAAAAGGAGAATTATTGCATTTGCAGTCCAGCCTATTCAGTAGTGGTACGTCACTACCAGTTATTAAACCACCAAATAATCAATATATTTTACCTCTAAATAATGAAGAGTTCATAGCAGGTGCAACCCATCAAACTGCCCGACACTCACTGAATCCTTCTTTAACTGCTGAAGGCATGCATTACATTCTTGATCAATTGTTTGAAATGACTTCTGGATTAGAAAAAACTGAAATCATTGGTTCTCGTGTTGGATTCCGTCCATTTACTAAAAACCATTTACCTGTATTCGGACCCTTACCGAATTTTGAAGGACTCATTATCGCCAATGGACTGGGTGCCTCTGGACTTTCCACAGCCCCTTTTATCGGTAAACAACTGGCGAAAAAAATAAGTGGAGAAACAACTGATGTACCATTTTCAGACTATGACATAAGGCTGGCTGAGTAGTTTAGCCAGCCTACTCACAATCAAACGGCACGTGGTTTTTCCCTATCTATTCTCTTATGTATATGTTCAAGAATCTTTCTACACTTTAAATAAGTAAATTGAAATATTGGACTTTGAATAAATGTGAAAATAAAGGTAAATACAAAAACCGGTCCACCGATTAACAATCCAATTACTAATACAAGTGTTTCTACAATCATGCGGACTTTCCCAATCGATAAATTAGTCTTATCTGAAATGGATAACATAAATCCATCACGTGGGCCAGAACCAATGCCTGGTGCATTATAAATACCACCACCGGCTCCCATCAC
>DATGUH010000133.1:0-22567 GCA_035301445.1 Pseudogracilibacillus sp.
TCTCCGACTTGGTAATACTTGAAATAATGATAAAACAAGCGAAAAAGCTGCCTGTAGGTATATTCTTACATTTGTTGTTTATAAATTGGCTATCGACTGAATAATTTCGATAATATGTCTTATACTAAAGCCAAAATCAAAAAAGGAGACATACTATTATGAATGACAAATATAAACCTAAACCAGATGATCGCAGTGATAATGCCGAAAAACTAGAAGAAATGATCGGTGATACACTAAGTAATATCGACGAGACAGAAGAAAGAATGGAAAAGGCACCCGAAAAAGAAAAGGAAACGCTTGAAAAGAAAAACAAACGTCGTAAAGAAGCAGTCGAAGGTTTTAGAGATGAAATACAAGATGAATTAGAACAATAAAGTAAATACATTTTTTGTCCGAACAATTAAGTGTCGGGCTTTTTTTTATTTTATGAAAAATGCTATGATAGATATTGGCGATAAGGAGGGTATTTTACATATGACTATAAACGAAACTAGTATTGACGTACGATATGCTGAAACAGATCAAATGGGAGTTGTTTATCATGCGAATTATCTCATTTGGTTTGAAATAGGTCGAACAAAATTGATAGAACAATTAGGGTTTCAATATGCGGAAATGGAAAAAGATAATATTATTTCACCAGTTATAGATGTGAAGGTTCAATATAAAAAACCAGCAAGATATGGGGATACTGTCACTATTTTGACATGGTTGGAAGATTATAATGGACTCAGAACGATTTATGGGTATAGAGTAATGAATGAGAAAGATGATTTACTTGTAACGGGAACAACAGAACATGTTATTACATATGCACATAATTTTCGGCCAACCCGCTTAAAAAAGATCTATCCAGAATGGCATGAAGTATATCAAAGAGAATTGGAAGGGAATAACTAATGGCATTTGGAATTAAACGAAGTGAATTATGGCAATGGAAAAAACAAGTGAATGAAGGGAAAATCTCAATTATCACCCATTATTGGCAAGATGATCGTTTTCCAGGTTGTACAACCGTTACAAAAATTGGTTGCGCGGATATCGATAAACTAATAAGTTGGGGAGAGCAGTATTCATTAAAAAGTAGATGGATTCATCAGAATGCCTATCCTCACTTTGATGTATTTGGAGAAAAGCAAAAGGAAATATTGAAACAAGAAGAAAAAGTGGAGCAGTTACGTCGATTTAAACTGTAAAAAACCGCAAATCGCTTATTGATATGCGAAATGCGGTTCATTATTTTCTTCGTCATAAGAAATGTGTAAATCCTTGTCTTCAAAATACCAAACATCTGATTCAGTAACGAAAAATAAAATATCGTTTACTTTGATCGAAGTATGGGTGTTTAAAGGCTCCTCGAGATGAACCCCTAAAGAGAATCCTGGGACGTTTCCTCCAAAACCACCATATCGAACAAAAAAACGTAAGCTTGCTGTATCTATATCATATTCTTTTTTGTACCAAGCAGCAGCATCTTTTGTAACGTGGATATTCATTGCACATTTCCTCCTGCAAAAAATCATTGTTTTGGTTGTTTATGTTTCTTTTCCGGCACCAGATCAACGCCACCTGAATGAAATGGATGACACTTACTAATTCTCACTATACTTAAATATAATCCCTTAAAGATACCAAAGCGTTCTATTGCTTCTAAACTATACTGAGAACAGGTTGGATAGAATCGACAAGTGGGTGGTGTAAAAGGACTGATTCCTTTCTGGTAAAAACGGATGAAAAGTAACAATAGACGTTTCACTGTTGTTCATCAGCTTTATCATATTCAACTACTGCAATTGCATTATGCAGATGAATGGATTCTTCATTTTCGCAAGTAACTTTAAACTTATCGATATAATCCAGTTCATATAAATCAGCTGCTATGAGTCTAACTATATCTTCAACAAAACGCGGATTTTCATATGCAGTTTCAGTGACATGCTTTTCGTCAACTCGTTTTAATAATGGATGGGTCGGTGAGCTAGCATTACTTTCAGCTGCATGAAGTAAATCTTTTTTCCAATCTGCTTCAGTAAATTCAAAGCCATCTGTAAAAGTAACTTCCATTGTAACCTTTCCACGTTGACTATGTGCACTATATTCACTTATCTCTTTGGAACATGGACAAAGCGTAGTGATTGTAGCTTCCATCGTTGCGGAATACTCCGTCTGATTATTTTCTAATTGACTAAGTGAAATGGAGACATTGGCATAGTTTAAACCGCTTTTTGCTGATTTAGGACTAATTTGTTCATAAAACCATGGAAACGCCACTTCAACAGTTACCCGTTCTTGTTCCAAACGATCACGTAATGCAAGGCCAAATTCTTTTAAGTTATTTAAACCTACTCGAAACCCATCTTTTTTACTTTCTTCGATTTGTTCCAAAAATCTACTCATATTAGTACCTTTCGAATGTTGGTTAATCGCTGAGGAAAGCGTAAAGGTTCCAATGGTCTGTTGAGTATGTGGTTCAAGAGCACTCTCTACAATGATTGGATATTTAACATTACTAATACCAACTTGTTTGATATCAAATAAAAAGTCTTTCTTACTATTTTGAATATCGGCCATATCAGATTTTTTGGTTGGTTTTGTTCGAGGTCCAGGGTCTACTGAACCAAATAATCTATGTCTTTCTGCTTTATTTGGTAATTTCCTTAATACTGGTGAATTCATTTTATTCATACGACTCTCCTTTAACTGCGACAGTACTATTCAAATTATAAGTAATAACTGCAATGTGTTCAATCTTTATACTCACATCCAAGTAATTTTAGGTTCAGTTTTATTTTTTATACGTTTAATATTATCTTTATGTCGAATAAACACAAATATTGTTAAAGCAAGAATCATTAAAAACAATAACAATTGATTCATAAACATAGTAATAATTGTTGCAACAACACCAGTTACCATAGATGCTAAAGAAACATATTTTGAAAGATATAAACTGATTAAAAACGTAAGTATGACTGCTAGGAATAGAAATGGATGTACGCCAAGAATAATACCACCAGAAGTAGCCACGGCTTTACCGCCTTTAAATTTAGCAAATATCGGATATGTATGACCTAATACGGCAAATATTCCTATAATTAATCTTGATACTTCGATTTCTATAAATAAGGATGCTAACAATGGAATCAACGTTGCTATCGTTCCTTTTAAGATATCAGCAGCTGTCACAACAATACCGGCCTTTGTTCCTAAAACCCGAAATGCGTTCGTTGCGCCCATATTGCCACTACCATGTTCACGTATATCGATTTTATAAAACGTTTTACCAACAATTAGTGCGGAAGGAATTGAACCTAATAAGTAACTAATGATAATAAAAATAATATATTCCAAGTGAAAACCTTCTCTCGTCCCATTGTATTTGTTTTCTCTATAGTTTATCATAAATTCACTGTATAACGGTAATAACTGAATAAAAATTATTGATTTTTGATAGTGTGATTAAATAATGGAATGAAAATCACGATTGGTAATTTTAATTAATCGAAGTTATAGTTCATATTTTTAATTTGTTACGATGTACGACCATTTACTTTAAAAAATGCTGAACATACTAATTCAACGGAAATATATTGCAAGAATGTTGAAACACTGTAATAATGGATACATGTAAATATTACACATATTGATTGATAGGTATCTGTTAAGATGGCAATTGAATGTCATTTTTTTTTGCTCAGAGCCTATGTCGTGATTTGCCAAATAAACAGGATTACGTATAATAACTTTAGACTCAGATTTACGGATAACGGTTGAAAAGGGGTTGACTAGTTAATGGATTCACCAACAAATTATAATGAAGCATCTATTCAAGTATTAGAAGGGTTGGAAGCAGTAAGAAAACGTCCAGCGATGTATATTGGATCAACTGATCTTAAAGGCTTACATCATCTAGCTTATGAAATTATAGATAATGCAATTGATGAAGCGCTTGCTGGGTATGGTAGTGAAATTGAAGTGATATTGCATACAGATAATAGTATAACTGTTGCAGATAATGGTAGAGGGATTCCCACTGGTACACACGAGACAGGTAAACCAACAACTGAATTAATATTTACTGTCTTGCATGCTGGTGGTAAATTTGGTCAAGGAGGTTATAAAGCAAGTGGTGGTTTACACGGAGTTGGCGCAGCTGTTGTGAATGCTTTATCCTCTTTTCTTGAAGTGACCACTCACCGTGATGGAGAAAGGTTTATGCAAAGATTTACCAACGGAGGCCAACCAGCATCTGACTTGGAACTAATAGGTGCTTCTAAGGAAATGGGTACTATCATCCATTTCAAACCAAATCCAGAAATATTTTCGATGACAGAATTTAAGTTTGATACCATTCAAGAGCGTTTACGAGAAGCTGCATTTTTATTTCCTGATTTAAAAATAACTTTAACAGATGAACGGACTGATACAACTGAGGTATATCAGTATGAAGATGCACTTGTATCATTTGTGAATTATTTGAATGAAGGTAAAGATGGTTTACATGACGTCGTTTCATTTTCAGGAACGCAGGAAGAAATTGAAATGGATTTTGCTTTTCAATTTACGGAAAGTTACTCTGAAAACATCCACTCATTTGTGAACCATGTCCGTACAAAAGATGGTGGAACACATGAGGTAGGGGCGAAAACAGCTATCACAAGAACATTTAATGAATATGCTAGGAGGCAAGGCTTTTTAAAAGAAAAGGATAAGAATCTAGATGGTGGTGACTTACGAGAAGGATTAACAGCCGTTATCTCTGTTCGGGTTCCAGAAGCATTACTACAGTTTGAAGGTCAGACAAAGGGACGTCTTGGTACTCCAGAAGTACGTTCAGCTGTAGATAAAATTGTCGCAGAAAAGTTATCCTTCTTCTTACAAGAGAACAGTAAAATAGCCAATGACCTAGTGACAAAGGCATTAAAGGCAAAAAGTGCAAGAGAAGCAGCACAAAAAGCACGAGAAGAAGCAAGAAGTGGGAAGAAACGAAAACGAACGGATACATTATTAAGTGGTAAACTTACCCCGGCACAATCTAGGGATTATTCGAAAAATGAATTATACCTTGTAGAGGGTGATTCTGCAGGGGGGTCTGCTAAACAAGGAAGAGATCGTAAATTTCAAGCAATTTTGCCGTTGCGTGGAAAAGTTATTAATACTGAAAAGGCAAAGCTTGAGGATGTTATGAAAAATGAAGAAATCTCCACAATTATACATACGATTGGGGCTGGCGTTGGTAATGATTTTTCCCTAGAAGACTCAAGATATGATAAAGTTATTATCATGACAGATGCGGATACGGATGGAGCGCACATTCAAGTGTTACTTCTAACATTCTTTTATCGATACATGCGTGAATTGATTGAAGCAGGAAAAGTATATATTGCACTACCGCCGCTTTATAAAATTTCCAAGGGAAAAGGAAAAAATGAACAAATTCAGTATGCTTGGGAAGACGAAGAACTTGAAGAAGCGTTAACAAAAATGAAATCAGGATATATCATCCAACGTTATAAAGGTTTAGGGGAAATGAACGCCGATCAACTTTGGGAAACAACGATGAATCCGGACAGTCGTACTTTAATTAGAGTAACGCTTGAAAACATGGCGCAAGCTGAGCGTCGTGTAACTACTCTGATGGGAGATAAAGTAACTCCTAGAAGAACATGGATTGAAAATAATGTAGAGTTTGATTTAGCAGAAGGAGAAACAATTTTAGATAAGTGATGGAATCAGGAATAAAGGAGAATACGGATGGCAGAACATAAACAATTTGTCGATTTACCGTTAGAACAGATCATAGGTGATCGTTTTGGAAGATATAGTAAGTATATTATCCAAGACAGGGCGTTACCAGATGTTAGAGATGGACTAAAACCAGTACAAAGAAGAATATTATATGCGATGCATGCAGATAAAAATACCCATGATAAGAACTTTCGTAAAGCTGCTAAAACCGTTGGAACTGTTATAGGTAATTACCATCCTCATGGTGATTCTTCTGTGTATGAAGCCATGGTGCGAATGAGTCAGGGATGGAAAATGCGTCACGACTTGGTCGAAATGCATGGAAATAATGGAAGTATTGATGGAGATCCTGCCGCAGCAATGCGTTATACAGAAGCAAGACTTTCTAAAATGACCACAGCATTGCTAGAGGATATTGATAAGGAAACGGTTGATTTTGTACCAAACTTTGATGATACGCATGAAGAACCAATTGTTTTTCCTGCAAGACTGCCCAATTTACTCATTAATGGGTCAACAGGTATATCAGCAGGTTATGCGACCAATATCCCTCCACATAACTTACAAGAGGTAATTGATGCCGTTATTTTGAAATTGGACAAAAAAGAAGTTTCTGTTGATGAATTGATGGAGAAGATATCTGGACCTGATTTTCCAACCGGTGGTATTGTACAGGGAAAAGAAGGTATAAAACAAGCATTTACAACAGGTAAAGGAAAAGTTGTTGTAAGAGGTAAGGCAACAATTGAGGAAATGAAAGGTAACAGAGAGCAAATTATAATTAATGAAATACCGTATGATGTGAATAAAGCTGCATTAGTGCGTAAAATGGATGAATTAAATGCCGACCGTAAAGTAGATGGCATTGCGGACATAAGAGATGAAAGTGACAGAAACGGATTGCGTATCGTGATAGATTTACGTAAAGGTGCGGATAGCGAAAGTGTTTTGAACTTTTTCTATAAGAATACGGATTTACAAGTTTTATATCACTACAATATGGTTGCGATCGAAAATAAAACACCAAAGTTATTATCATTACCTGATGTACTCGATGCTTATATCGACCATCAAAAAGATGTTGTGACACGTAAAACAACCTTTGATTTAAGAAAGGCAAAAGAAAGAGCACATATCGTTGATGGACTTATTAAAGCTATTTCGATTCTGGATGAGTTAATTGAAACAATCCGTGGTTCAAAAAATCGGTCAGATGCTAAGGCGAATATCATTGAACAGTATCATTTTACAGATGTACAAGCTGATGCTATTTTGAACCTACAATTATACCGTCTTACAAACACAGACATTACGATGCTTGAAAAAGAAAAAACTGAACTTGAAAAGCAAATTGAAGTATGTGAAAAGATACTAAACGACCCTAAAGAATTGTTGAAAACCATTAAACAATCTTTAAAACAAATGAAAAAATCGTATAATAGTGAAAGACGTACACAAATAGAAGCGGAAATCGAAGAGCTGAAAATTAATATTGAAGTAACCGTGCCAAGCGAAACAGTTCTTGTTTCATTAACGAAAGAAGGTTATTTGAAACGAACGAGTTTAAGATCCTATGCTGCTTCTAAACAAGAAGATTTATTGATGAAATCAACGGATTATTTATTACAACTAGTAGAGCTTGATACAACTGACAATTTGTTGTTGTTTACAAATTACGGAAAATTTATTTCAATCCCTGTTCATCTGTTACCAGATATCAGATGGAAAGAAATGGGGGATCATATTTCTAATTTAGTAGAGATGGATGATGGTGAAAAATTAGTCAAATGTGTTCCTGTTCGTGCATATCATAAAGAACAATTTATTATCTTTTGCACTAAACAAGGGATGATAAAAAAATCTTCTTTAGATTTATATGAAACAAGTCGGCATTCTAGAAGTCTGATTGCGCTTAATTTGAATAAAGAAGATGAAGTAATCAACGTTTTTGCAACAGATGGATCTGAAAATATACTTTTGGCTACTTACAATGGATATGGATTATGGTTTGATGAAACGGAAATTTCAACAATAGGCTTGCGGGCAAAAGGGGTCATCGGTATTCAACTAAAAGATGAGGACTATGTAGCAGATGCTCAATTAATTAACGAGGAAAAAGATCCCGATATAGTAGTAATAACGCAGCGTGGCGCCTGTAAAAGAATGAAATTAGCCTCGCTCACTAAATCCAAACGCGCACGTCGTGGTCAAAAATTGTTGAGAGAGCTTAAAACGAAGCCTCACCATATCGTAGGCATGCTTGCTTTATATAATCAAGAAAAAATGTGGGTAAAAACAGATATGGAAAATCATATTGATATTGTGGCCCATGGATTGCCGGTAAGTGATCGTAATAGTAATGGATCATTTATACTAGATCCGGATGAAGAAGGAGAAATTCTACACGTAGAAAAAGAACTTACGTATGAAACGCCATTCACACAAGATGATCAAATCGAATAATACATTAAAAAGCCGACAGTAATTATCATACTGTCGGTCTTTTCATGTTCTTTATTATTCTTTATTATTATCATCAAAATCGTCTGTGATATCTTTTTTTATATCTTCCATGATTTCTGATTTCATTTCTTCAGATATGCTTTGTTTGAATTGGTCTTGTATATTATCTTCCATTTCGGAAAGAACTTCTGCTTTCACTTCCTCTTTGACATCATCATAGACTTCATCTCTAACTTTATCATAAAATTCAGCAGTATCATCACCTGTCATAGCAACAAATTCAACATTTTCTTCCTGAATAGATGCTGTGTCACTTTTAGATGGGCGTACATGCAATGGACGATAATTTTCGTTATAGTCCTTCTTCAGTAAAATGATTAGTGATATGACCATCAAAATCATTATAATACCAAAGGGGAGCGCTGCAATAAGCGATGCTGTCTGGAGTGCATCAAGACCACCACCGCCACTTACTAATAGTACGCTAGCAGTTCCGGCAATCAATGCTCCCCAAATCAATTTAACGATAAGTGGAGGATTGAGACTTCCGCGTGAGGTCATTGACCCAAGCACAAAGGTTGCTGAATCTGCTGACGTAATGAAAAATATGAAAATGAGTATTAGTGATAGTGTGCTCGTCACGATACCTAGTGGTAATTCTGACAAAATGGAGAATAATGCTAATTCCTCATTTTGATTCACTATATCAGAAATTCCACCTGCACCATTTAACTCTACATCTAAAGCAGTTGTTCCAAAGGTTGTAAACCAAATAAGTGCAAGTACGGATGGAGCAATCAATACTCCAGTAACAAATTCCCGTATGGTGCGTCCTTTAGAAATTCGAGCGATAAACAGACCAACAAATGGCGCCCAGGAAATATGCCAAGCCCAGAAGAAAATAGTGTTAGCACCTAACCAACCGTTATCATCAAGGGGGGTTAGTGTTAAGCTCATTTTTACAAAGTTAGTAATATAACCACCAAGTGTTGTTACCATATCTTCTAAAATAAATGTAGTAGGTCCTAGTGCTAAGACGAATAGTAATAAAAGACCTGCAACGACTAGATTAATATTACTTAATATTTTAATACCTTTGTCAACACCTGTTGATGCGGAGATTATAAAACAAAACGTTACGATAATAATAACAATAATTTGTAACCATATCGTGTTCTCTAGTGGCGTTAAATAAGATAAGCCCCCAGACATTTGCAAAGCACTTAACCCAAAGGTAGTAGCTACCCCAGTACTTGTTGCAATAACTGCCAAAATATCTATCGTTTTACCAGGCCATCTATGTATACGATCACCAAGCAATGGAAAAAAAGCTGAACTAATTAAAGCCGGTTTATCTAATCGATATTGAACATATGCTAAAGTAAGACCAACAAGTGAAAAGATTCCCCACGGCTGTAACGCCCAATGAAATACGCCATAACGTAAACCAGCATATGCTGATTCGTTTGAATAAGGTTCAAATCCTACCGGTGGATTAGAGTAATGTAGAATTGGTTCTGCTGGTCCCCAAAAAACAAATCCTACACCTATTCCAGCCGCAAATAGCATACCAATCCAGGAAAACCAACTAAATTCTGGCTCTTCGTCGTCTTTCCCAAGCTTGATTTTTCCTAAAGGACTAATTGCAAGAGAGATGACGAATAAAACGAAAAATGCAGCTACAAGCATATAGAACCAACCAAATCGATCAATCATCCAATTAAGTGCGCTTTTCGCAGCAACATCGAGCGTACCGGGAGCAGTTATGCCCCACGCTACAAACATGGCTACAATAATAGCAGATATATATAATACAACGGAAAACCTTTTTGAGTTTGTTTCCTCTGTTTCCGGCATTATGTTTCCCCCCTATAATTTGTTTGTTTATTTGTTATAATTTTCCCAGATATTAATAATATAAACATTATATTAGATATAAAAGCAGTAATTAGCAAGAGAAAGTTCATAAACAATGATAGATTTTAAATCTTCATATCTTTTTTGCATGATAACATAATTTTCGTTAAGATGTAATCTGAATAATACATGTATACTGGAATTCATGTTATAATGCAAAATAGGATTTCATTGAATCGTTTGTAAGGAGTCAGTTGTAAAAGAGGTGTCAAAATGAAAATATCGACAAAAGGACGCTATGGATTAACTGTAATGATAGAACTTGCAAGAAACTATGGTGATGGGCCAAGGTCATTAAAGTCAATCGCTGAAGACAAAGGTCTGTCCGCTCATTATTTAGAACAGATTGCAGCTCCACTTCGAAATGCAGGATTAATTCGTAGTATAAGGGGAGCTTATGGTGGTTACACATTAATGAGACAACCTGATGAAATTACTTCAGGTGACATCATAAGGGTGCTTGAGGGGCCTATAACTCCTGTCGAAGGTATTGAACAAGAAGAAGCAGCTCAAAAGGCGTTATGGATAAAGGTTCGTGATGTTGTGAAAGATGTGCTTGATACAACGACCTTAAAAGATTTAATTCAATATGATGATACGGAATTTCAAGATGAATTTATGTTTTATATTTAAAGAAATGATGTTGTAATTTTTAATTGGGAAGGAAAGAAAAATGATGATATATCTTGATCATGCTGCAACTGCACCAGTGGATGACCGTGTGCTGGAGAAGATGTATGAAGTGGAAAAAGAAACATTCGGTAACCCTTCAAGTATTCACTCTCATGGACGTAAAGCAAAATATTATTTGGAAGCGGCAAGAAGTTACCTTGCAGGCAGTATTCATGCTAAAGAAGAGGAGATAGTTTTTACAAGCGGGGGTACAGAAGCTAATAATCTTGCTATTATTGGTACTGCCATTGAGAATGAATATAAAGGGAATCATATTATCACATCACAACAAGAACATCATGCAATCATTCATATTATGGAATATTTACAGAAAAAAGGTTTTCACGTTACTTATTTACCTGTAAACGAAAAAGGACAAGTCGATCCAAATGATATAAAACGTACGCTTACAGATCAAACCATACTAGTATCTGTTATGTATGCCAATAATGAAACAGGTGTGATTCAACCGATAGAAGAAATTGCAGCATTGTTAAAAGATCATCAGGCATACTTTCACACAGATGCTGTACAAGCTTATAGTATGCTCGATATAAATGTTAAAAAATCAGGTATTGATTTATTAACAACTTCAGGTCATAAATTAAATGCACCAAAAGGAATTGGTTTTTTATTTGCCAATGAAAAAGTGGCGATTGAACCGATGAATTATGGTGGTATGCAAGAAAGAAGTAAACGACCGGGAACAGAAAATTTAATTGGTGCTGTTGGATTTCACAAAGCAGCTCAAATAGCGGTTGAACAAAGAAGTGCAAATGTAGAAAAATATCAAGGTTTTAAAGACCTTTTCTTAAGTGTTTTAAAAGAGAAAGAAGTACAATTTGAAGTGAATGGTGCACTTGATTTGCAATTACCTAATATTGTGAATATCAGTTTTTCAGGCATTCCCATTGATGTCATGTTAACAAATTTAGATTTAGCTGGTGTTTCAGCATCAAGCGGAAGTGCTTGTACAGCCGGATCTGTAGAACCCTCGCACGTATTGAAAGCTATGTTTAGTTTTCGCAGTGAACGTCCTAATAATTCCATTCGCTTTAGTTTTGGTACTGCGAACACGACTGAGAATGTTACAGAAGCGGCGATAAAAACAGCTGAGATTGCCCATCGACTAGGAAAGTAAGAAAAGAGGATAGTTATGAATGAAAATAAACGTATTGTCGTCGGTATGAGTGGCGGTGTTGATTCATCCGTCACAGCGTTGTTATTAAAACAACAAGGTTATGAAGTTGTCGGTGTTTTTATGAAAAATTGGGATGATACAGACGAATTTGGTGTTTGTACGGCTACGAAAGATTATGAAGATGTGATGAAAGTATGTCACCAAATTGGTATCCCTTACTACACAGTTAATTTTGAAGAACAATATTGGGAGAAAGTGTTTACGTATTTTTTGGATGAATACAAAAACGGACGTACACCTAACCCAGATGTCATGTGTAATAAAGAAATTAAATTCAAAGCTTTTCTAGACTATGCACTCTCCATCGGAGCAGAGTATGTTGCTACAGGACATTATGCAAGAATTGTGGAACAAGATGGTCAAAAATGGTTACTTCGAGGGAAAGACAATAACAAGGATCAAACGTATTTTTTACATCAAATCAAACCAGATGTTTTAGAAAAAGTATTATTTCCACTGGGAGATCTTGATAAAAAAGAAGTACGTAAAATAGCGGAAGAAAATAACCTTGCTACGGCAACGAAAAAAGATAGTACAGGGATATGTTTTATAGGTGAGAAGAACTTTAAAACTTTCTTAAGTGAATATTTACCGGCCCAGCCTGGAGAAATGCAGTCCATGAATGGCGATGTGCAAGGAAACCATGATGGTCTTATGTATTATACTATAGGACAAAGGCATGGTCTTGGCATTGGGGGAGAAGGAGAGCCTTGGTTTGTTGTAGGTAAAAATTTAGATAACAATGTTTTGTATGTAGAACAGGGTGATCAAAATGAATACCTATACTCCGATAGACTTATTGCTAGAAACGTTAACTGGCTAAAGGATATGCCAGAAACGTTTACTTGTACTGCTAAATTTCGTTATCGTCAAAAAGATACACCTGTAACTGTCACTAAACTGGATGAGCAAAGTGTACAAGTTGATTTCTTCCATAACGAACGTGCAGTTACACCGGGGCAATCGGTTGTCTTATATCAAGGAGATATTTGCCTTGGTGGAGGTACGATTGAGGAAATTATAAAGGAAAATAAAAAATTGGACTATGTTGGATAACGGAGGCAAAGCGTGTGGATTCACTACAAGAAGCACTCACCCATTTGCAAGCAAATGATGTAGAAAAAGCGTTACAGCTCTTTATTACGTATGCTGAGGAAAATCCGAATGATCCTGTCGGTTATATTAATGCCGGAAATGTGCTGATGCAAGCAAAGTATTACGAACAAGCAGAAAACTTCTTTTTAAAAGCAATAGAAAAAGATGAACAAGCTGCAACCGCTTTTTATGGAATGGGTAATTTATATTACACGTTGGAAAAGCATGAACAAGCGGTGCTTATGTTTCAAAAAGCTCTTTCATTAGGTCTCGAAGATAGTGATGTATATTTTATGATTGGATTGTCATATGTAAAGCAAGATAATCAAATACTTGCACTACCATTTTTACAACGAGCAATAGAGTTGGATAACAAAGATGCACAAAAGTTATTTCAATATGGTTTAGCTTTAGCAAAGACTGGTTATTTAACAGAAGCCGAATCTTATTTTAATCAAGTGCTCCTTCAGAATGATACCCATGCAGATGCAATGTATAATCTTGCTTTAATTAAAGCGGAACAGGAAAATGTTTTAGAGGCTTTAGAGTTGTTAGATAAAGTACTATTACAATCGCCAAAACATGATTTGGCAAAACAAGCGAAATCAACACTTCAAAAAAGTAAGTAACACGAGCGAATGAAGTAATTTATTAAATACCAAACATCATTACAGGGATGGAAATGGAATGTCTGAACAGGATGAAAAAGGGTTTATCAAAGGGGAAATAGTCTTTATAATTTTTGAGAATAAAGAAAACCATTTCTCTATTTTAAAATTAAAAATTCACGAAACGAATGAACCTTATGAGGATAAAGAAATCGTATTAAAAGGTCATTTCACTAATTTACAAAAGGGGGTCGTCTATCTCTTTCACGGAGCGCTTACGAGACACCCCCGTTTTGGTATGCAATATGATGTATCTGCTTATAAAACGTATGTACCGGCTACAAAAGATGCTGTGATTGCTTATTTATCTAGCGATATCTTTCCTGGAGTCGGTACAAAGACGGCAGAGGCAATTGTAGATCATATGGGAGAAAATGCGATAGAACTTATTTTAAATAACCCAGACAGCATATATGAAGTATCGAATATTAAAAAACAAGCAGCCAAAAGTGTCGTACAAACCTTACAAGAAAATCAAGGTTTCGAACAGATTGCTGTACTACTTACACAATACGGGATCGGCCTTAAAAAAGCACAGGAAATCTATTTTATTTATAAACAGGAGACACTAAAGTATATACAGGAAAACCCATATCAATTTATTTATGATATTGAAGGAATTACCTTTCAAACAGCAGATAAGATTGCTAAACTAAACGGAATAGCCACAACGAGTGAATTACGCATACGTGCAAGCGCAGTACATGCTGTTCAATTAAGTACACATGACGGTCATGTTTATCTTCCACTTGAAGAATGTATCTATACAATGATAGATATATTAAATGAACCATCGATTACAAGTGATTTCCTCAAAGAACAAATTTCTCATTTATCTACTGAAAAGAACTTAATATTAGTAGAAGATAAGGTTTATTTACCTAGTCTTTATTATGCGGAAGATCATTTCTCTGCACATATAAAAAGAATCATGGAGCATCAATTGGATATTGAAGTAGTCGAAGCTGAATTAATGAAAACTATTGGGGAAATTGAGGAAAAAGAATCCATTAGTTATGGTACGGATCAATTTGAGGCAATTAAACAAGCACTGCATTCTAAAGTGATGATCCTAACAGGAGGACCTGGTACCGGTAAAACAACCGTCATTAAAGGGATATTAGCTGCTTATGGAGCAATTCATGATATGTCATTAAGAAGACATGATTATGATAAAAAGAAAGACTTTCCGTTCGTCCTAACAGCACCAACGGGAAGAGCAGCAAAACGATTACAAGAATCAACGAATATGAAAGCTACTACTATTCATCGTTTGCTTGGTTGGGATGGTCAACAAAGCTTTGAGAAAAATGAGTATGAACAACTTTCAGGCAAATTACTCATTGTAGATGAATTTTCGATGGTAGATACTTGGCTTGCCAATCACTTATTTAAAGCAGTTCCTAAAGATATGCAAGTGTTATTAGTCGGAGATGAGGATCAACTCCCTTCTGTTGGTCCAGGACAAGTGTTGTCGGACTTACAAAGCAGCGGCTTAATTCCTTATACAACACTCAATGAAGTATACCGGCAAAAGGAAGGGTCAAAAATTATCCAACTAGCACATCAAATAAAAAATAACACCTGTGCTGAAGAGGATATTCAAAAAGAATCAGACTTTAGCTTTATACCATGCCATGCCAATCAAGTAAAAGATGTAGTTACGACTATTATACAGCGCGCGAAGGATAAAAATTTATCATTGAATGATATGCAAATTCTTGCACCAATGTATAAGACGAATGCTGGTATTCATGAAATCAATCAACAAATACAAAAAATCGTTAACCCACCTGATCAGAAAAAAAGAGAGCGTACATATAATGATGCTATTTATCGAGTTGGTGACCGAATTATTCAACTTGTTAATCAACCTGATGATGGTGTTTACAACGGGGATATTGGTGAGATTGTACAAATTTTTACGGCTAGGGAAACAGAAGAAAAACAGGAACAGCTTGTTGCTGCATTTGATGATGTAGAAGTCGTTTACACGAGAAAACAATATTTAAATATTATGCATGCATACTGCATTTCCATTCATAAAGCACAGGGAAGTGAATTTCCGATTGTTATTTTACCCGTAGTACATCGTTATAGTAGAATGCTTCGAAAAAATCTCTTATACACTGCGATTACTAGATGCAAAAAGTCACTAATACTTTGCGGGGAAAAAGATGCTTTCTTTAAAGGGATTAGAACATTGGATACAAACAAACGTTATACGACGTTGAAGCAACTATTACAAGCTAAAATGAATGATGAGACGATAGAAAGTGAAAATAAGGTGGCAGACGGTGAGTTACCTAACCCGGAACCAGAAACAGAAGAAACGGACTTCTCACCGTTTGATTTCATGTAATGCGTATTTCCTCCTTCTTATTGGACAGAATAAGACAGGAGGATTTTTCATGAACCAAAACAATAAATTGTTGCGAAGTATGATAACGATCATATTATTGCTATTATTATTATACATCCTAATAAAGTTATTTCCTGTTTACAGTAAAGTAATTTTTTTTATGGGTAAATTACTATTGCCATTTGTTGCTGCCGCCTTCATTAGTTATTTATTGCAACCATTTGTCGCTTATTTAGAAAGACGTTGGAAGTGGTCACCCGCAATTGCATTGTTCATTATTTTCATAACATTCACTAGTGCACTTGCTTTTTTACTGTATAAAAGTGTCCCTATTTTTATGATTGAATTGCAAGAATTAAGTGAACAACTTCCAGCGTTAATTAAAGATTATGAAGAGATGATTTTGTCTCTCTATGAATCGACAGCATTTTTACCAGAGGCTGTACATGATAAGATGGATGTTTTTATATCAAAAATGGAGACAACAATTGATGATAAAATTACATTAGTATTGGAAAATGCTTTTCATGTGAGTGAATTCGTTATTTTGATTGCAACAGTACCGGTTCTCGTATTTTATTTTTTAAAAGATAGATATATGATTTTGCGCTGGTTGAATAGTCTATTGCCAAAGAAATGGAGAGAAAAATATGATCGCATTTTATTTGCGATAGATAAAAGCCTTGGTAATTATATTAGGGGACAATTGTTACTTTCCATCACTGTTGCACTCGTTACATATGCCATTTATCAAATACTAGGGTTAAAATTTGCTCTTTTGCTCGCTATTTTTATGGGTCTGATGAACGTTATTCCTTATTTTGGCCCTATTATTGGTTCTATACCTGCCTTGGCAATTACAGCTACGGTATCGTATAAGCTCGCTATTTCCGTTGTTATTGCGAATGCATTTGTGCAACTATTAGAAAGTAGCCTACTTTCACCTTATATTATGGCTAAAAGTGTAGACATACACCCGGTGTTCCTTATTTTTCTATTATTACTAGGTGCAGAAGCGGGCGGGGTCATTGGAATGATTTTGGTTGTTCCCACAGCAACTATTACAAGAGGTGTTTTTCGCGAATTAAAAAGCATATGATCCATACTGTATTAAGTAAAAATTGACATTATTATGGTTGTTGCTTATAATAACGTTAACTTTCATATTTTAACTCGTAGAAAGTGAGTAGTACATAAATGGGGAGCTAAAAAACAGAGAGGGATTTAAATCGCTGCAATGAATCCCACCAGCACTCATTATGGAAGCTGCACTGGAGTGTGGTTAACCACCACCGGTCATGACCGTTATTGCTGATAAGAGATGAATCATAATATTCATAATTAGGGTGGTACCGCGATAACTCGTCCCTGCAATGTAGTGCAGTGATGGGTTTTTTATTTGTTAAATAATCAAAATGGAGGAACGATGGATGAAACAAAGAACTTCTGCCGAAACTAGAGCGTTATTTTTACAATTTTTTAAAGAAAAAGGACATACCATTGAACCAAGTGTTTCGCTTGTTCCAAAAGACGATCCCACATTGTTATGGATCAACAGTGGTGTTGCTACTTTAAAAAAGTATTTTGATGGTTCTGTTGTACCAGATAATCCGAAAATTGTAAATGCCCAAAAAGCAATTCGTACGAACGATATTGAAAATGTTGGCTTTACGGCAAGACATCATACATTTTTTGAAATGTTAGGTAACTTCTCAATTGGGGATTATTTTAAAAAAGAAGCAATTGCTTTAGCCTGGGAGTTCTTAACAAGTGAAAGATGGCTTGGCTTTAGCCCTGAAAGATTGTTTGTAACTGTACATCCTGAAGATGATGAAGCTTTTGATCTATGGCTGAAATTTATTCAAATACCTGAAGAACATATTATTCGACTTGAAGAAAATTTTTGGGATATCGGTCAAGGACCAAGTGGGCCTAACACAGAAATATTTTATGACAGAGGGCCAGCTTACGGAAGTAATCCAGATGATCCTGAGTTGTACCCAGGAGGAGAAAACGAACGTTTTTTAGAAGTGTGGAATTTAGTGTTTTCACAATTTAACCATAATGCTGATGACACATACACCCCACTGCCTCAGAAAAATATTGATACAGGCATGGGACTAGAAAGACTTGTTTCTATACTACAGGATGCTGAAACGAACTTTGATACTGATTTATTTATGCCCATTATTGAAAAAGTAGAGGAATTTGCACATACGAAATACGGCAAAGATCAAGCCTGTGATAGTGCATATAAAATTATTGCTGATCATATTAGAACCGTTGCTTTTGCAATTGGGGATAAAGCAATACCTTCCAATGAAGGACGTGGCTATATTTTAAGAAGGTTAATTAGAAGAGCTGTGCGCTATGCCAAAACACTTGGAATAGAAAAACCGTTTATGTATAAACTAGTTCCCACTGTTGGGAGCATTATGGAAGATTATTATCCAGAGGTTTCCAATCAAGAAAACCATATTATGCAAGTTATTCAGGTCGAAGAAGAACGATTTATGGAAACGTTGCACGATGGACTAGAACGATTAACAACAATCATGAATGAAGCAACAAAACAAGGAAAAAAGGTCATATCTGGAGAAGATGTATTTAAGTTGTATGATACTTACGGATTTCCGAAAGAATTGACAGATGAATATGTACAAGAATATGGTTTTGATATTGATGAAGTAGGCTTTAAAACAGAAATGAGTAAACAACGAGAAAGAGCAAGGGCTGCCAGGGTAGATAATGAGTCAATGCATGCACAAAGTGAATTACTAACGACACTTAAAACTAAAAGCACCTTCGTTGGATATCAATCAGAAAAAGTGACAACTAACATTAGTGCTATCATAGCGGAAAATGAATTATTAGAAAAAGCACAAACTAATACATTTGTGTCCATTATTTTGGAAGAGACTCCTTTTTACGCAGAAAGCGGGGGTCAAATAGCGGACAGAGGCTATATTTATACAGATAATGCTTCAGCTAAGGTCACTAATGTACAGAAGGCACCAAATGGGCAGCATATCCACTATGTAGAAGTTGAAAAAGGTCAGTTTTTAAACGGAGAAAAAGTATACGCATCGATTCATTCGGTAGACCGAGATAAAATCACAAAAAATCATACAGCAACTCACTTGTTACACCAAGCACTCAGAGATACATTTGGTGATCATTTGCAACAGGCTGGTTCGTTAGTAACGCCTGAAAGATTAAGATTTGATTTCTCTCATTTCGCTGCGGTGACTTCAGAAGAATTAAAACAAATTGAACACGTGGTCAATGAAAAGATTTGGGAAAATCTCTATGTTACGATTGAAGAAATGTCACAAACAGAAGCTAAAGATAAAGGTGCAATGGCATTATTCGGTGAAAAATACGGAGACGTAGTTCGAGTAGTAGAGATCGGAGATTATTCTATAGAATTATGCGGTGGTTGCCATGTAACGAACAGCTCGTCGATAGGTTTGTTTAAAATTGTATCTGAATCTGGCATTGGTGCAGGAGTTAGGAGAATCGAGGCTGTTACAAGTAAAGAAGCCTTTGATTACTTGGAAGAAAAGAATATCCTTTTAAAGCAAGTGTCAAACATGTTAAAATCAGAAGAGGATAAGATTTTGACTAAGATTGAAAGTCAATTTGATCATATAAAACAATTGGAACAGGAAAAGGAAGTTCTTGCAGCTAAGTTAGCTACCGGCCAAATTGATGAGTTAATTCAAAATAAAAATGTAATTAACGATGTGAATGTTATCGCAAGTGAAGTACCAATTAAAGATATGAATCAACTACGCAACATGATGGATGAATTAAAACAAAAAGTTTCTTCAGCTGTCATATTGCTTGCAGCAGAATCAAACGGAAAAGCACTTCTTATTGCCGGAGTTTCAAAAGATTTAATTGATAAGGGTCTTCATGCCGGTAACATGATCCGAGAGGCAGCAAAATTATGTGGCGGTGGAGGCGGTGGTCGTCCAGATATGGCGCAAGCAGGTGGTAAAGATCCGTCAAAAATTAAAACCGCTGTTGATTTTGCTAGTAAGTATGTAGAACAACAATTAGCTAACTGAATCAATATTTTATATAAATAATATTATATAAACTATAAACATGGTAAAATAAAGATAAATATGATTATAATAGCGAGGTGCTGGTGATGGGTTCAATCGATAAGACAATGAAGTTCAATTTTTCGGATGAGTCATACGATAAAGATATAAGGGTAACTTTGCAGACAATTCACGAAGCATTAAAAGAAAAAGGATATAACCCGATTAATCAAATTGTAGGGTACCTTATTTCAGGGGACCCAGCTTATATTCCTCGATATAAAGAAGCACGCAACTTAATTCGAAAAATTGAACGCGATGAAGTGATTGAAGAGTTAGTAAAATTTTATTTATCTGATTTGCAGAAAGAAAAAAAATGAGGGTTCTTGGACTGGATGTAGGCTCAAAAACAATCGGTGTAGCAGTTAGTGATGCTTTATTGTTAACAGCGCAAGGAGTTAAAACAATTTATTGGGATGAAAATGATATGTCATCGGCAGACAACGAATTAAATAATTTGATACATGAATATGAAGTTTCAAAAATCGTTATTGGTCTGCCGAAACATATGAATGGCTCTTTAAGTGAACGAGCAATCTTTTCAGAAAGGTATGCTAATCGATTAAAAAAGAAATTCTCCCTCCCTGTCTTTTTGCTTGATGAGCGTTTATCAACAATGGCTGCAAACAGAACATTGATAGAAGCGGATGTCAGTAGAAAAGGCAGAAAAAAAGTAATCGACAAAATGGCTGCTGTACTTATTCTGCAAAATTACTTGGACAGTCAATCATAAGGAGGAATCTAAATGCAATTTGATAAAAATGAACGAATAATTATTCCGGATGAATCAGGAGAAGAGCAACTATTTGAAGTTCTTTTTTATTTTGATATCGATGCGACTGGAAATTCCTATATTATTACTACCCCTGTTGATGAAACGGAGACTAATAATGAAGAAGAGGGAATCGAAGTTTACGCTTTCCGATATGTAGAAGATGAAAAAGATGAAAATGGCTTTCAATTGTTCCCAATAGAATCTGATGAAGAGTGGGATATGGTTGAGGAAATGTTTTATACGTTAGCTGAAGCAGAAGAATAAGTAAATGTACTAAACCAGGTGGATGATACCATCTGACTTTTTAATGATTAGAGAATTTATCCATATGACATTGGTCAAGGATAGGGGATACATGTTATGACGAAAGACAAGCACTCAGGCTCATCAGATAATGAGGAGCTGGAAATAAAAGCAAAAGATGCAACAGTCGTTCGAAAAATTGTTCGGATTACCTTGATATCATTTTTGTTAATATTTCTAATAGGCATTTTATCTGGTTATTTCTATGTGAAATCAGCATTAGAACCTGTTGATGAAGATAATAAAGAAGAGGTTAATGTGGAAATTCCGATGGGATCAACAACTTCTGATATCTCGGATATTCTAGAAGAAAAAGGCTTGATTGAAAACGGCAAGATCTTTAAGTTTTACTTAAAATTTAAAAACTACTCTGATTTTCAAGCTGGGGAGTATCAACTTTCTCCTTCGTTTACTATAGAAGAAATTGTAAAAGAGCTGCAAAGTGGAAAGGTAATTGAAGAACCAGTTGCTCGAATTACGATACCAGAAGGAAAAGCATTGGAACAAATTGCACCCATTGTGGAAGCAAAATTAGATATTCCGGAAAAAGAGTTTATGAAAAAAGTAGAAGATGAAAAATACTTGAAATCAATAGTTGACGACTATCCAGACTTATTATCTGATGACATTTTTGAAAAAGAAATCGAGGAACCACTTGAAGGGTATTTATTTGCAGGAACTTATGACGTCTTTGAGGAAGATCCAGATGCAGAAAGTATTATTGATTTAATGCTTGAAGAAACAAATAATATTGTAGCGGAAGAGAAAGAGAAAATAGAAGATACAGACCTTTCTGTTCATGAACTATTAACCTTAGCTTCCATTGTCGAAAGGGAATCGAAGTTTTCTGAGGATCGACCAAAAGTTGCACAAGTATTTTTAAATCGTTTAGAAGAAGATATGAAATTACAAAGTGACATTACTGCCGCATATGCTGAAGGTGAACATAAAATTGTTATGACTTATGAAGATATTGAAATTGATTCACCTTACAATACATATGAGCAGAAAGGTTTGCCACCTGGACCCATTGCTTCGCCTAGTAAGGAAGCGATTGATGCGGTACTAGAACCTGAAGGAGAAGACTTTACAGCTCTCTATTTTTATGCACGTCCAAATGGAGAAACCTATTACGCGGATACTTTGGATGAGCATAAACAGTATGTAGAACAGTATAGACAAGAGTGGTACGACTTGGAAGAAGAATCAAAAAAAGAAAAGAAAAAATCAAAAAAACAAGATGAAAAA
>DATGUH010000134.1:0-4537 GCA_035301445.1 Pseudogracilibacillus sp.
AAAAAAGCAATGCAGTTATATTCTGCATTGCTTTTTAAGAATGTATACGTGTATTACCCGTAAACAAATCGCTTGTTGGTATTCCTATTAAAGTTATCATTTATTGTTCTAGACAATTCAAGCTGAATATTTATTTGCGGCAAGTTGTTGGATCATTGGAATTTTACTAATATCAAAATTCCCCCCACTGACAATAACGCCACAATGTCTGGATTTAATAGAATCATTATGGGCAAATAATGCAGCAAGTGTTGAAGCACCTGCTCCTTCCATTAATGTCTTATTACGTTCCAACATATATAATATAGCCCCTGCAATTTCTTCTTCTGTTACTGTTACAATATCATCGACATATGATTGAATGATATCCGTCGTCCGCTCTCCAGGTGTTTTTACAGCGATACCTTCAGCAATTGTATCAGCGCGCATTGGTTTTTGTGGTTCTATGTTGTAATAATTGTAATACGCTGCTGGTATACGCTCGGCTTGGACACCAATAATCCGGATATTTTTATTCACATGCTTTGCAGCGACAGCAATACCACTAATTAATCCACCGCCACCAATAGGAACTAAAAATGTATCTATTCTATCCTCTTGCCTTAATGCCTCCATTGCAATCGTTCCTTGACCAGCCATTATGTCATAATCATCAAAAGGATGTACATAAGTTGCGCCTGTTTGCTTTTGACGTTGCATAGATGCTTCGAAAGCTTCCTGAAAAGACTCTCCAGTTAAAACCACTTCTGCGCCATAGTTCTCTGTTGCTTCTACTTTTGCATGTGGTGTTTTGACTGGCATAAATATTGTAGCTTCCACACCTAACTTACGTGAAGCGTAAGCAAGTCCTTGTGCATGGTTTCCAGCTGATGCAGTTATTACTCCTTTATTTAATTCATCGTTTGAAAGCTGCATCAACTTAAAAGTCGCACCACGAAATTTAAATGCACCAGTTTTTTGCTGGTTTTCCATTTTAAAATAAATCTTTTTTCCAACAATATCATTCGTTGTTGCTGATGTAATCAGCGGTGTACGGTGAACAATAGGTTTTAAACGTTGTAACGCTTTATCTACCTTTTCACCTGTTAAAAAATCCCCAATTGAGTCACTCCCTACTGCTTTTAAGTGTTACGGTTACTTCTACTATAAAGCAGTTTTTTCGTAATTGCTAATCTTTTCTTCCAAATGAAGTGTCAGGTCAATTTCATCCCAGCCATTCATCAAGTTCTGACGATGATATTCAGGAATATTAAAATCAACCATTACACCTTCGTCATCGGTAATTTTCTTTGTTTCTAAATCAACAGTTAGATTTAATTCATCTTTTTCAGCTTTTTCTTGCCACTTTGTAACAAGCTCCTTATCAACAACGATAGGAACTAATCCATTTTTAAATGAATTATTATAAAAAATATCTGCAAAACTCGGAGCTACAATAATTCGAAACCCGAAATCCAATAATGACCACGGAGCATGTTCTCTTGATGAACCACAACCGAAGTTCTCTCCTGCAATCATGATAGATGCTTCTTCATACTTCTTTTCATTTAAAGAAAAGTCTTCTCGTTTATTTCCATCATCATCAAAACGCCAATGATAAAAGAGAAATTGCCCGAAACCTGTACGTTCAATTCTTTTTAAAAATTGTTTCGGTATAATCTGGTCTGTATCTACGTTGTCTCTTTTTAATGGATAAACGAGACCGGTATGTTTCCTAATAGCTTCCATATCTTCAAACTCCTCCTTTCTACTGTACTTGGCCTTCGAAACTTCGTACATCAATAAAACGTCCATGTATAGCCGCAGCAGCTGCCATTTCTGGGCTTACCAAGTGTGTACGAGCTCCGTTTCCTTGACGTCCTTCAAAGTTACGATTTGAAGTGGATGCACATCTTCCACCTGGAGGAATAATATCATCATTCATTCCTAGACAAGCACTACATCCGGCATTTCGCCATTCAAACCCAGCTTCTTTAAAAATTTCATCAAGTCCTTCTTCTTCTGCTTGCATTTTTACAAGAGCTGATCCTGGAACAACAATCCCTTTAACGGAGTCCTTTATTTTCTTTCCTTTTACGATAGCCGATGCTTTACGTAAATCGCGTAATCGAGAATTGGTACAAGAACCGATGAAAACATGGTCAATTTCAATATCTGTCATCGGTTTATTTTCTTCCAAGTCCATATACTCTAATGCTCGTTTCACACCATCTTTATCTTCTGCTTCATCTATTATTGGGGTATGACCGCTGATTGGCGCACCCATTCCAGGATTTGTCCCCCAAGTTACTTGTGGTTCTACTTCTGAAGCATCGATAGTTAATGTTTTATCATAAGTAGCACCTTCATCTGTTGCTAGCGACAACCACTGTTCAGCAGCTTTTTCAAATGCTTCTCCTTTTGGCACATTTGGTCTAATGCGCAAATAATCCAATGTCGTTTGATCTGGACTAATTAATCCGGCACGTGCTCCAGCTTCGATGGACATATTACAAACAGTCATGCGTTCTTCCATCGTCATATTTCGAATAGCATCCCCGGTATATTCTACAATATGCCCGTTACCCATTCGAACGCCGTATTTAGCAATAATAGCTAAAATAAGGTCTTTAGCTGTCACCCCTGGCCTTAAATCACCATTCACTTTAACGTTCAAAGTTTTTGGTTTTTCTTGCCACAAGGTCTGAGTAGCAAAAACATGTTCTACCTCACTCGTACCAATACCAAATGCTATCGCCCCAAAAGCTCCATGTGTCGACGTATGACTATCCCCACACACAATCGTCTTTCCTGGCTGTGTTAAACCAAGCTGCGGTCCTATAATATGAACAATTCCCTGATCCGGATGAAACATATCTGCAAGCTCTATACCAAAGTCTTTACAGTTCTTAGCTAAGGTATCAATTTGTTTTTTTGAAATAGGATCCTCTATATTCTCCCTGTTTTTAGTTGGAACATTATGATCCATTGTAGCAAAAGTCAAATCCGGTCGGCGTATATCTCGGCCCGCAAGCCGCATTCCTTCAAATGCTTGGGGCGAAGTCACTTCATGTATTAAATGTAAATCAATATAAATTAAATCCGGCTTACCTTCTTCTTCATGCACTATTTTATTTTCCCAAATTTTTTCGATAATTGTTTTAGGTTTTCCCATGATAAACACCCCCTAAAATATCTATGATAATTTTGCTATCACTTGTTTTGTCATTTCTTTTGTATTCACTTCTTTACCATTAGTAATGGATAAGTCACCTGTATGAAAACCGGCTTCTAGTGCCTTTTCCACCGCGTCTTCAATTTTTTCAGCTTCTTCATTTAAATCAAAGGCATAGCGAAGCATCATTGCAGCAGATAAAATCATACCAAGCGGATTGGCAATTCCTTTTCCAGCTATATCTGGTGCGGAACCATGTACTGGTTCAAACAAACCTATATCCTCCGACAAACTTGCAGAAGGAAGCATTCCAATAGATCCTGTTAATACCGATCCTTCATCACTTAAAATATCACCAAATAAATTCTCTGTTACAATAACATCAAAACTGGAAGGATTCGTTATCAACTTCATAGCTGCAGCATCAACAAGCATATGCTCTACGGTTACATCAGGATAATCTTTGCTTTTCTCATTTACAATTTCACGCCACATCCGGCTAGATTCAAGCACATTCGCTTTATCTACAGATGTTAGATGTTTTTTACGAATACGGGCACTTTCAAAGCCTTTTTCAACAATCCTTTCAATCTCATGACGATCATAAGTCAATGTATCTACTACGGTATTTCCGTTATTACGTCTCTCACGAGGTTCTCCGAAGTAAAGCCCTCCTGTAAGCTCCCGTACAACATATATATCACTACCATTAATGACAGATTCTTTTAGTGGTGAGGCATGTAACAATGGAGCAAAACCTTTAATTGGTCTAATATTGGCAAACAAATTTAATGACTTTCTAATTTTAAGCAATCCTTGTTCAGGTCTTAGATGTCCTGGAAGGTCATCCCACTTCGGGCCTCCAATTGCACCAAGCAAAACAGCATCAGCCTTCAAACAAGATTCCACTGTTTCATCTGTAAGTGGAACTTCATGCTTATCATATGAAACACCACCTATATCATATTGTTCAAATAAAAATTGATGTCCGTATATTTCTGCAATTTTTTCAAGCACCGTGATGGCCTCTTCCATAATTTCTGGGCCAACACCATCGCCTGGTAATACTGCTATTCTTTTCTCCATTGATGTACCTCCTTTTCTATGAAAATAGTATAAGCCTATTTCATAATTCAATTGTGCTTTAAAAATTCTACCAGCGTAATTGATTTCCGCTCTAGGTGGACGCTTTCCGCCAGCGGCTGATGAGACTCCTCAGGCAAGAGTCGTCCACCTGCCGATCCAATCATTTAATGTTACTTCTTCGACACAAACGTTTAAATACTTTTAGTTTCAGAATTCTTTCAATAATAAGCACTAATGAAATGAACTCATAAACAATGTAATGGAGGGCGTGCAGTCTAACATAAATACTTCTCTAAG
>DATGUH010000135.1:0-2143 GCA_035301445.1 Pseudogracilibacillus sp.
AAATAATCAACTATCTTCATAGGATAGTAAAAAAACGTGTTCGAAAACACGTTCCACTTTTTCACAGTTTATTCAACAAAAGCATTTACTTGATCTAACGTAATTTTTCCGATTTTCCCATTACGAAAATCCTGCAATACTATATCAGCTACTTTATCCATATTCACGTCGCCTCCACTCTGTAGAGCACCACGTCGTTTACCTATATGAACGAATACATCCCACATATCATCTGTTTCTGTTAAATCATAACGTTTTTCTAACATTATATGATAATGCTCTGATAAAAATTGGAGCAAAAAAGCGGCTACATCTTGCTCTGGAACTAATTCATATTTGATGGTACCAATGGCTGCCAATTTTGTACCCGTAAGTGGATTATCAAATTTTGGCCAAAGAATTCCTGGAGTATCCAGCAATTCAAATTGTTGTTTTACTTTAATCCACTGTTGCTTTTTTGTAATACCTGGACGATCACCAATATTAGCGATACGTTTACCTGCCAATCGATTAATAAGGGTTGACTTACCAACATTGGGAACTCCAGCAACTAGAGCACGAACGGGCCTTTCTTGCACCCCTTTATCTAGCATTTTTTTCTGAGCCTGCAATCCAATTTGTTTCACAGTAGCTATTAATTGTTTGATATCATTTGGTTTATTGACATCTATAGCTAAAGCTTTTGTCTTATTTTCTTTATAGACATTTAGCCATTTTTCTGTTGCTTGATCATCTGCCAAATCACTTTTCATTAATACGGTCAATTTAAGTTTATTTCCGATAACTTCTTGCAGCATCGGGTTAGCAGAAGATTCAGGTGCTCGAGCATCTACAAGTTCTACAACAATATCGACTAGTTTTAATTTTTCTTGAATTTCTCTCTTTGCTTTAGCCATATGGCCTGGATACCATTGAATCATGAAGGGCATGCTCCTTATTCTTTTACAAATTGTATTCTTTCGAACGGCCAATATATTAAATCTGTTTTACCAACGATTTGATCCATACTTACCAAACCTACTTGTGGTGAACGACTATCTGTAGAATCTGAACGATTATCTCCTAGGACAAGTACATGATCTTCAGGAATCACATCATAATTTCCTGGGATATCTTCCTCCAATGTAAAATCATTCGTAATAATAGGGTAGGTAACCTCGCTTTCAGAATCTGGCTCTAAAAATGTTTGTGACACTTTTTCATCATCAATATAGAGTTGGTTATCTTTTACTTGAACATGTTCTCCTGGCAAGCCAATAACACGTTTAATAAAGTCTTTGTCATTTATAGCATGGAATATAACTATATCAAATCGATCAGGTTGTTTAATATGATAAATAAATTTGTTGACAATCATTTGATCACTATCAACCAATGTGGGCTGCATAGAAGGTCCATCTACAATAATCGGGGAAAAAACAAACTTTCTTATGATTAACGCAAATATCAAAGCAATTACAAAAAGCTTCAACCAATATGTCGAATCTTCATCTTTATATGACATCTATTCCCCTCACCTTCTATTTGTTGATTCCAATCTATATTGTAAAACAGCATGTATCATTTTACAACGCTAATCATCATTCATATATTGCAAATAAATTCCTTTATAAAAATTATACTATAAAAAAGAGCCTTGCATTAGCTGCAAAGCTCTTGTTTTAATTATTTGATTCTTTCCTTAATACGAGCCGCTTTTCCTTGAAGATTACGGATATAGTACAATTTAGCACGACGTACAATACCTCTTCTAGTCACTTCGATTTTAGCGATTCGCGGTGAATGTAATGGAAATGTTCTTTCAACACCAACACCATAAGATATCTTTCTTACTGTGAATGTTTCATGAATTCCACCATTTTGTCTTTTTATAACAATACCTTCAAAGACCTGAATTCTTTCGCGTGTACCTTCGACGACTTTCGCATGTACTTGTACAGTATCACCAGGACGAAAATCTGGATGATCTGTGCGTAGTTGTTCTTTTGTGATATCTTCGAGTAAATTTTGCATTATCTCACACTCCTTCCAAACCAATGCTCTTACTTTTAAAAAGCAGCGGAACACCGTTTTATGTACCTGAACAATAAGGCACGTATTATAATATACCATACGAAAAATAATAGCGCAATAGAAAATAACA
>DATGUH010000136.1:0-8431 GCA_035301445.1 Pseudogracilibacillus sp.
GTAAATGATGACTGGTAAAGTTAAATGGTTTAACGCAGAAAAAGGATTTGGATTCATCGAGCGTGAAGACGGAGACGACGTATTCGTACATTTCTCTGCTATTCAAGCTGAAGGATTCAAAACACTTGAAGAAGGTCAAGACGTTGAATTCGAAATTGTTGAAGGAAACCGTGGACCACAAGCAGCTAACGTAACTGCTATCTAATTTGATAATGTAAACGTTAAAGACTTATCTCTTAATTGAGGTAAGTCTTTTTGATTCTACATAAAAATGATTTACAATAATAAGGATTACTTAAATACAATAGAGAATTACGGAAATAAGGTTTTATTTTTTAGTTGGGCAATAATTCGGGAAAACCCGGGCTGCAGATGCGCTATCTTGCTCCATCGGTTCGATAAACGGAAAAAATAAGAAATGAAGAGCCACTGGATAGCTCCACCGGTTCGATAAACGGAAAAAACGCGAAACGAAGAGCTGCTGGTGCAGTCCACCAGTTCAACAATCACTGAAAACACAAAATGAAGACCTGCGAGCACCATCCATTGGTTAAAATGTATATTCCTAAAGAAGGGTGATAAAAATGACATTATCGGATCATGATAAATGGGTAATTGAACAATATGAAGCAGATGAAGAAATGATGGTTTTAATTTTTGCGCAGTGGTGTGTGAATCATCAATTGGATCCAGTTCAATTATATGAAGAAGCTTACCCAAATCAACAAGCCAACAAGCTGTTACAACAAGTGCTCGAAAAAACAACTGAAAAAAATGAGGCTGTAGATATTTCAACAGAAGTAGTGCTTCATGTATTGCAGGAGTTTGGGAATGACGATCTCGCTTTTGTTGTTCAAGCACAAGCGGAAACTATCCACAATAAAAAATCGGATTGACTGCCCATAACCGTCAATCCGACAAAAGTAATTTATAATCCTTGATCACTATAATATTTTAATAAAGCATGAATACCGCTTTCCATCTCATCCATTGCAGCCACTTTTTCATACATCTCTAATGCCATTTCCAGCCCCGGCGTATGAAGATCCATTTCTTTTGCCGATTCGAGCGCAATTTTCATATCTTTTATATAGTGTTTAATTGCAAAACCAGGTGCGAAATCTCCTTTAATCATTCGTGGTCCGTAATTGGATAATGACCAGCTACCCGCTGCACCAGTTTCGATAGACGATAAAACTGTGGTTGGGTCAAGTCCAGATTCTTTCGCATAAATTAAAGCTTCACAAACGCCAATCATTCCAGGAGCAATTGCGATTTGATTTACTGCTTTCGTATGTTGGCCTGCGCCAGCTGGTCCTTGAAGAACAATGTTCTCTCCCATATATTGAAAAATTGGTAAGATTTTATCAAAAGCCTTCTGATCGCCACCAACCATTATAGTTAGTTTTGCATTTTGGGCACCGACATCTCCGCCGGATACAGGAGCATCCAATGCAAAAAGTCCTTTTTTATCAGCTTCATCAGATATTCTTTCCGCTAATGCTGGTTTGGAAGTTGTCATATCTACTAAGTAACTACCTTCTTTTGCATTTGCAATAATACCATCCGAACCTAAATAAACATCTTCAACATCTTTAGGCGTTCCGATAATAGAAATAATGACATCTGCTTTTGCGGCAAGTTCTGCGACTGAATTTTCCCATTTCGCACCTTTATCAATCAAGTCCTCAGCTTTTTCTTTCGTGCGTGTATAGACATGCAGCGGATAACCCGCATTTTGTAAATGAGAAGCCATGCTTTTTCCCATTAAACCTGTTCCGATAAAACCAATTGTTTGTTTATGAGCCATTGCTACCGCACCTCCAATTATATGTTTTTACATAATTCCATCTAATCCACATATTAACACAGCTTGTCATAGAAATTAAAGAATCATTTAAATGAAATCTCACATAGTATAAAGGAGCGGAATAGTTAAAGAAAGAAGATATAATTATCGGAGGGGAGATACATGCTAACGGAAAAACAATTAAAGGAATTAAAAAATGATTTACTGAAAAGTCAAGAACGAATGATTAATCAAGTACAGGATCGTTTCGGTTTAGAAGTATCTCAAATGGATGCTGTTGGAGAATTATCGAGTTATGATAATCATCCAGCAGATATGGGAACTGAATTATACGAACGTGGCAAAGATATTGCTTTAAATGAACACACAGAGCAGGAGCTCGAAGATATAAATAAAGCGCTGCATGCTATGGAGGAAGGTACATACGGAATTTGTCGTATATGTAGTGTAGATATTCCGTATGAAAGGCTGAGAGCTGTACCGACTGCAGATACATGTATACAACATTCAGAGGAAGAGCAGACTTTTTCCAGATATAGACCTGTTGAAGAAGAAGTGTACAGTCCGAATATCAACCCAGATGAAGTAACGCCAGAAACACAAAATGCTTATGATGCAGAAGATGCCTATCAAGAAGTAAGTCGTTATGGGACATCAGAAACACCTTCTGATTTCTACGGAGACCGTGACAGTTATGATGATATGTACCCGAATAGTGATGAGGATGTTGGCGTAGTAGAAGATGTTGAACGATTCCCTGATAAGAAGAAATAATTTATTTTTATTACTTTTTTTAAAAAAATAGAGGTTAATATGTAAAGAAGACGCATTCCTTATGTTATACTAAAGGATGGACTTTTAAAGAGGCTTAATAAAGCTTCTTGACATAATGAGGAGCGTACATGAATGGAACTAAGAGAAGATATACGAAATATTGCTATTATTGCCCACGTAGACCACGGAAAAACAACATTAGTGGATCAGTTGCTAAAGTATTCTGGAACCTTTAAGGAGCATGAACAAGTAGAATCACGAGCGATGGATTCCGATGATATAGAGCGGGAGCGCGGTATTACAATTTTGGCTAAAAATACTGCCATCCGTTATCAAGATACAACGATTAATATTTTAGATACACCAGGTCACGCTGATTTTGGCGGCGAAGTGGAAAGAATTATGAAAATGGTGGACGGCGTTATTTTAGTGGTTGATGCTTATGAAGGCACGATGCCGCAAACACGTTTTGTACTAAAAAAGGCACTCGAACAAAAGTTGAAGCCTTTTGTCGTTTTAAATAAGGTAGACCGTCCGAATGCTCGTCCTGAAGAAGTAGTAGATGAAGTGCTTGATTTATTTATTGAACTTGGTGCAGATGACGATCAATTGGAGTTTCCTGTATTGTATGCATCAGCTTTAAATGGTACTTCAGGAACAGAACCAGAAGACCAACAAGAAACAATGGATCCGATTTTTGAAGGAATTATGAGGGATATTCCAGCCCCTAAAGATAATAGTGATGAACCATTACAAATGCAGATGACTTTGTTAGATTATAACGATTATGTTGGCCGAATTGGTATTGGACGCGTATCAAGAGGTAAAATACATGTCGGGCAACAAGTCGTACTCATGAAAAAGGATGGCACAGAAAAGAAATTCCGTGTGACTAAATTATTCGGCTTTATTGGGTTGAAGCGAACTGAAATCAAGGAAGCGCAAGCTGGTGATATTATTGCGGTTTCAGGAATGGATGATATCAACATTGGGGAGACCGTTTGCCCAGTTGACCACCCGGAAGCATTACCTCTTCTTCATATTGACGAACCAACATTACAGATGACGTTTGTGGTGAACAATAGTCCTTTTGCTGGTAAAGAAGGAAAATATATTACTTCAGCTAAAATTGAGGAAAGATTAAAAACACAGCTCGAAACAGATGTGAGTCTGCGCGTTGATCCAACTGATTCACCCGATGCATGGGTAGTGTCAGGGCGTGGGGAATTACATTTATCGATATTGATTGAAAATATGCGTCGTGAAGGATTCGAATTGCAGATTTCTCGTCCTCAAGTCATTATTAAAGAAATTGATGGTCAAAAATGTGAACCGATGGAGGAAGTGCAAATTGATGTTCCTGAAGAATTTACAGGTGCCGTCATGGAATCCATTGGGGAGCGTAAAGGTGAAATGCTCGATATGGTAAACCAAGGGAATGGCCAGGTGAAATTGAAGTTTAAAGTGCCTTCTCGCGGTTTATTGGGGTATGCTACGGAGTTCATGTCACAGACAAGTGGATATGGTATTATTAATCACACCTTCAGTGGTTTTGAACCAATCGTAAAAGGTATTGTCGGCGGAAGAAGGCAAGGAGTGCTTGTAGCACTGGAAAATGGAAAAGCCTCCGCATATGGAATCCTGCATTTGGAAGACCGTGGTACTATATTTATTGAGCCAGGAACGGAAGTTTATGCCGGTATGGTTGTCGGTGAGCATAACCGGGAAAATGACCTTACAGTGAATATCACTCGTGAAAAACATTTGACCAATATCCGGTCTGCTAATAAAGACCAAACGTCTATCATCCGTAAAACAAGAGACATGACATTGGAAGAAGCTATTCAATTCTTAGATGATGATGAATACTGTGAAGTAACACCGGAAACAATTCGATTAAGGAAAAAAATATTAAATAAAAATGAACGTGAAAAATCAGCTAAGCGTAATAAATAAAAAAGAAGCATCCTCTTACCAGTTGTTCATACTGGATGAAGAGGATGTTTTTTTGAGTTAATTGATATGAATTACTGCAATGCAACACAATTTTTGAATTGTGGTCAACTTTTTGGCAACTGGTTTATGTAATCGTGTAATCTGTCTGCATATCCCATTCATGTATTTCACAGCCACGTGCACCGAGTTTTACATATGGATCGGCTTTTGCCCAAGCGGTAACTTCTTCTAAATTATTTCCTTGATAAATAATAAGCCCACCAGCGCCATCCACGAGTCTTCCGAATTGAAAAATTCGCCCTTTGTCACGCATTTCCTTTAAATAATCCAAATGGTCTGATCTATATTGCTGGCTTTTTTCTTCATCTTTCATTGGCAAAAATACTGCAAAATACTTCATGTATTCTCCTCCTCGCAACCGCAATGTTCTTTTTTATCGGAAGAAATGTATCTTGTAAAATAAGCAGCAAATAAAAAGAAAATAAGTGCTAATCCCCAAGAAACAATTCCATTCCAACGCACATCTAATTGATAACCGAAGACAATAGATAAAATCCCTAAAAAAATAAATATAGTTGTTAAATACTTTTTCATTGTCAACACCTCTAACAACACCTATAGCACCATATCCATCTTATCATAACCAGAAAAAATTAAGAAGCGCTAATGATGATGTTGTATATGACTCAGTTGGTAGAAACTTAAACAAATAGCCGTGTTAATCATCACAAAGTATTGAAGAAAATAACGGGAAATGTTATGAATGGCTGAGTCTTATGACAAATTAGGTGGAGCGAGGGTTTAGTTTGTAATGCAAAGCTGGTACTCGTGACAAATTGGTCGGATTCGGGGATTGGTTTTGTTATGAACAGCAACTCGCGACAATTCCAGCGTTGCTGGGGGTGTAGTTTGTTACGAACAACGAGCATTCATGACAAAGTTGGAAGAGCAAGAGTCCGTATTGTCACGCTTAGCTTCTATTCTAACAAACTAACCGTCACCAGATTGCAGTTTGTTACGAATAATGTGTATTCATAACAAATTGCATGATACGAAAACTCATATTGTCACGCACACCAATGAACATTAATAATTGGCAGTCAACAAAAGGCTTCATTGAAAACCCCCTCAGAAAAATATAAGCAATACAGTACATAATCAACTCCTGGCGGCTGCACTTATATAAATATGGTACAATGAACCAAATATCATATGAACTCACTTACTTGCTTGAAAAAAGCGGAAGACATTTAATGATAATAAATTTGGGGGTAAAAATATGCGAGAAGTTGTTATTGTAGAAGGTTGCCGTACAGCTGTTGGCAGAAGGAAAGGAGCGCTTTCTGAAATAAGGTCAGATGAATTGCTAGCACTGGTGTTGGATGAATTAACGAAGCGGGCTAGTATCGACAAAACTCAAGTAGAAGATGTGATTGCAGGCTGTGTTACACAAGTAAATGAACAAGCAATGAATGTTGCCCGTACAGCATTATTGATTGCTGGATATCCAGAACATGTTCCTGGTGTGACAATTGATCGCCAATGTGGCTCGAGTTTACAGGCTGTTCACTTTGGAGCTCAAGCGATAGCTGCTGGAGATATGGACGTAGTTGTTGCGGGCGGTGTGGAGAGTATGACAAGAGCTCCGATGTTTTCCTCTGTAGGAGATACGAAGCATAGCGAGAAACTTACTAAAAAACATCATATTGTTAATCAAGGCATTTCTGCTGAGATGATAGCCGATCAATGGGAGTTATCACGTAAAGAGCTAGATGATTTTGCATTACAAAGTCATCAACGAGCAATCAACGCGATTGAATCAGGTCATTATGAAAAAGAAATTGTGCCTGTAGAAATAGAGAATGAGTATGGAGAAAAGGAAATATTCAACCAAGATGAAGGTCCTAGACAAGATACGACTAGTGAAATTTTAAACGGATTAAAATCTGTATTTAAAGAAGATGGAAAAATTACCGCAGGAAACGCTAGCCAAATGAGTGATGGAGCAAGTGCTGTACTACTGATGTCCCGTGAAAAAGCAGATGAATTAAACCTGAAACCTAAAGCGAAAATCAATGCTAGAACGGTTATCGGATCAGATCCTACATTAATGCTGACTGGTCCAATTGCAGCAACAAGAAAAGTATTAAATAAAGCAGGACTGAAATTAACTGATATGGATCGTTTCGAAGTAAATGAAGCTTTTGCCTCTGTGCCGCTCGCTTGGCAACATGATTTAAATGCAGATCCCGAAAAGCTTAATGTCAATGGTGGTGCAATAGCGCTGGGACATCCATTAGGTGCAACTGGAACCAAACTACTCGTATCCTTAGTAAATGAATTAGAGCGTATAGAAGGCCGTTACGGCTTACTTGCTATTTGTGAAGGAATGGGGATGGCAAATGCAACGGTCATTGAGAGAATATAAGGATATAAATCGAGCGACTTCAATTAGTTTCATTATGATTGATTGTACAATAACGAATGCATTCCAATGATTTTACTTAAAGGTGATGACATATGAAGATTATTATTGCTGCAGACTCATTCAAAGGGAGTTTAACAGCTCTAGAAGCAACAGCATCTATCGAGAGAGGGATTAAAAAAGCGCACCTAGAGGCCCATACTATATCTCTTCCAGTAGGTGATGGTGGTGAAGGGACAATGGAAGTATTAATTAACGCCACGGCCGGTCAAAAGAAGTCTGTTCCAGTTATTGGACCAATCGGAGATGAGATTGAAGCGGAATACGGTATTTTAGGTGATGGGAAAACATGTGTAATTGAAATGGCCACAGCCTCTGGTTTACATCTCGTTCCAAACGGAGAACTTGCTCCGTTGAAGGCTACAACCTATGGAACTGGCCAGTTAATGAAGCAAGCGCTAGATGATGGTTTTACATCCTTTATTGTTACTGTTGGTGGATCAGCCACTAATGATGGTGGTGCAGGGATGCTGCTGGCTTTAGGTATGCAGTTGTTAGATTCTCATGGTGAAGACATCGATTATGGTGGAGAAGAATTAAATAAAATCGTAAAAATAGACAGTACCAACTTCGATGCAAGAATTCAAGAGAGTAGTTTTATCATTGCAACGGATGTATCTAATCCACTAATCGGTCCAAACGGGGCATCCTATGTATTTGGAGGACAAAAAGGTGCAACCGATTATGAGATAAAATTGCTGGACAATCACCTCAAACATTGGGCGAATAAAGTGCATGAAAAAACAAACGTCCGAATACATGATATACCAGGAGCTGGGGCTGCCGGTGGTATTGGAGGAGCATTTAAAGCATTTTTTTCAGCAGAATTGAAACCCGGCATTGAAGTTGTTTTAGACTATATTGATTTTAATAAGCATTTAGCTGATGCTGATCTGGTTATAACAGGTGAAGGGAAGGTCGATCATCAAACAGTTTTCGGAAAAACAGCCCAAGGAGTTGCTCAAGCTGCTAACAAACAAAACGTTCCAACAATTATAATGGCTGGTGCAGTTGAAAATGGTTTTGAAAAGCTTTATGACTATGGTGTAGTTAGTGTGAATAGTATCATCCGAAAACCTATGTCATTAAACGAAGCGATAAAAAATGCATCAACCTTATTGGAAAAAGGAACTGAACAAGTTATTAGAACTTATACTATTAATTAATACAATCAATCGATTATGGAAGTTAATTAAACATTCGAACATTACAAAATTTATTGATCGACTTTTAAACGCACGGAAGGTAACAAGAAATTGTTTACACCTACCATATTATAAAAATTTTAATTACTATGGAGACGATAAAATGTTTTTAAAGAAAAAATGGAGCATAACGTTTATTGCGATGATTACTGCGTTCTTTTTAGCAGCTTGTGGAGGTACAGAGAATGCTAATGAAGATGC
>DATGUH010000137.1:0-10953 GCA_035301445.1 Pseudogracilibacillus sp.
CTGTACACCTTTTCTTGATTGTAATCTCCTTGAATAAGTCTGACGCACTTGCCATCTAATATATCTATTGCAGGAAAAATAATCATTCCAACTTGTCTCCTTGTGATTATTTGTATTTTAAAAAAATTCATTTTTCGGGTGATTCATCGTGATTATATAACAACTTTGCTCCGCATATTGTTTATGCCTTACTTTAAGAGATTGGTGTTTGCTAACTTTGTCATACATAGCGGCGGTCGGGACAAATTGAGTGTTTAGTTTCGTGAGATTGTCACGTAAATAGCTATTCGTGCCAAATCGAGATCAGATTTTCTCGAAATTGTCATGCAAGTTAGTCGTTCGTAACAAAACGTAAGCAGTTTTTCCCCGGTTTGTTATGATTGATAGCTATTCGTAACAAAATGTAAGCAACTTTTCCCTGGTTTGTTATGATTGATAGCTATTCAAAACAAAACTAATGCATTTACCCTGCAACTTGTCACTATGATTAACAATTCATCAGCAGGTCTCCGCACTTCCGCCTATAACAATCCTTTTGTAGATGGAACTCCTTTGACACGAGGATTAAGCATACTTGCTGCATCCAGACTACGGGCAAATGCTTTGAAAATAGCCTCAATCATATGGTGACTGTTTGTGCCGTATTCTAGATTAATATGCAACGTAATGCCAGCATGATTGACAAAACCTTGGAAAAATTCCTGTACTAACTCAGTATCAAAGCTGCCCACTTTATCTTTTAAGCCTTCCACATGATATACAAGGTGTGAGCGGCCACTAATATCTAAATGAACTGTGGCAAGTGCCTCATCCATAGGAATCGATACAGATGCATAACGGGTAATGCCTTTTTTATCTCCGATAGCCGTTTTAAAAGCCTGCCCTAAGGCAATGCCGATATCTTCTGTAGTATGGTGATCATCAACTTCTGTATCACCATCACAATAAACATTGAGATCAAACAAACCGTGGCTTGTGAACAAAGTCAGCATATGGTCGAGAAAACCAACTCCTGTATCCAAGTTTCCTTTTCCTTCACCATCTACTAAAAAGTCTACTTCAATCTTCGTTTCAGCAGTATCCCTAGTAATTGTATGTTTTCGCATGTGAATCTTCCCTTCTAATGTGTTATTCAGGTGAAAACCTCACTTTAATGGCGTTCGAGTGACCTGTAAGTTCCTCCATATTGGCAATCGTTTGAATGTAATTTGCTTCTTGCTGCAATGCATTCTCTGAATAATGAATGATACTAGACTTTTTCAAAAAGTCATAGACTCCAAGTGGGGAAGCGAATTTTGCAGTGCCACTTGTTGGTAGAGTATGATTAGGTCCTGCCATATAATCCCCAAGTGGTTCCGGAGAATAATTACCGAGAAAAATAGCGCCCGCATGTTTTACAGATGCTGTATGGTCTGATGCGTTTTGGATCATCAACTGTAAATGTTCCGGGGCGATATCATTAACAAGTTTAAACGCATCGTCTAGTGTATCAACTACAATGATTTTTCCGTTTTTTTGAATAGAGGCTGTCGCAATGTCTGTTCTATCTAATTGTTTTAATTGTTGATCGATCTCGGCTTGAATGCCTTTTGCCATTTGTTTGGAAAATGTGATACAAATAGCGGTAGCATCCTCATCATGTTCAGCCTGGGATAAAAGATCGGTTGCTACAAATCGGTCAGGTGCAGTCTCATCTGCTACAACACAAATTTCGCTCGGCCCAGCAATCATATCAATAGCGACATCTCCAAACACCCATTTTTTTGCTCGGGCTACAAAAGCATTTCCAGGGCCAACGATTTTATCTACTTTAGGAATCGTTTCGGTACCATATGCCAAGGCAGCAATGGCTTGAGCCCCTCCAATTTTATATATACGGTCAATGCCAGCAAGACTTGCAGCTGCTAATACATGAGGGTTAACTGTTCCATCTGTTTGTGGCGGAGTTGTAATGGCAACATCTTGGACGCCTGCAATTTTTGCTGGAATAGCATTCATCAGTACAGTAGAAGGATAGGCTGCTTTACCTCCAGGAATGTAAATGCCTACTCTATCTATAGGTCTGACTTGCTGTCCAAGTGTTACTCCTGCGTCACGTCTGATATACCATGACTTTTCCTGTTGTGCTTCATGGAATTCGGTAATGTTTTGTTGTGCTTTTTTAATTGCTTCCATAAATGTTGGACTCACCATGGATTGCGCCTCATATATTTCAGTTTCGGAAACACGAAGTTCCTCGAGTTGTATCCCATCAAACTTCTCCGTATATTGGAACAAAGCCTGATCACCATTTTGGCGAACTTTATGAATGATATCAAGTACCGTTTGATCAATTTTATGATTCGTATCTGTCTCCGTTGTCGCTTTTGGATGCTCATATTGTGCCTTGGTAATAATCTGCATATTCATGATTTTAGTACTCCTTTCAAATCAGACAGAAACGTACGGATTTGTTCTGTTTTCGTTGCAAAACTTGCTTTATTCACAACGAGCCTCGTGCTAATTTGTTCTACAGTATCCACAATTTGAAGGCCGTTTTCCTTAATCGTGCTACCTGTTTCGACAATATCAACAATGCAGTCAGCCATATCTATAATGGGAGCCAGTTCCACAGAGCCGTTTAATTTAATCGTATCTACATGCATGCCTTTTGTGGCAAAGTAGTTTTTTGCAACATTTGGATATTTTGAGGCAACTTTTAATGTTACACCTTGTTCAATGGTGATATCCTTTAAGCTAGCAACGACAAAACGGCATTCGCCTAATTTCAAATCTAGCAATTCGTATATATCCGCTCCGGCTTCTAAAATATTATCTCTTCCTACTATGCCAATATCTGCCGCACCTTCTTCTACATAAGTTGTAACATCGACAGCTTTAACATAAATCATTTTAATCATTTGATCTGCACTATAAAAGACAAGCTTACGACTTTCTTCATTGAAGTTCGGAAAGATAATATTCGCTTTTTCAAGCAATTGAAGCGATTCTTTGGCAGTTCTTCCTTTTGCCATAGCTAGTGTCAATTGTTTCAAAATCATCTCTCCTTTCTTAAAAATGCTATTAGTTCATTCATAGTTGAAAATTCAGTGATTTCTCCGTTATCATCAAGTGTAAAACCATCTTGATTAGTATAAATAGCCATGGTAGCAGGTGCAGTTGTTTGATAATCTATCTCTGTTGGAAGAATCATTGTTTCATAGTCCATATTCCGCAGAGAAGTAGCCAACTTAATAGCTTTTTTGACAGTATTCGAATAGTGGAGAACGCAAATATCTACAATGCTTACTTCTTTATTTTGTACCTTGTTCGCTTGATTGAGTAATAAATCTAAATTACAGGCAAAACCAACTGCAGGTATATTCGCATTGAATTGGTTAGCCAGTGTGTTATAACGGCCACCCATCAACACTGGTTTTCCAACCTTTTCAATAAATCCTTGGAAAATAATATCGGAATAATAATCCATATGGTTAATTAAACTTAAATCAGCTACAATATGGTCTTTTATTCCATAAGCATCCAAATAGTCATAAATCTCCATTAAATTATCCAATGTTTGATGCATAGCATCGGTCAGCGGCAGTGCTCTTGCTCTGTCTATAACTTCTTCTGGCTTACCATATAAAAATGGAAGTGAAGTAATGATTTCCTTAAAAGGTTCATCCACATCTATTTGCTGGAGCAATGTTTCTATTTCTGGTACATTTTTAGCACGAATAGATTGTTTCAATGCATTTAACGCTTGTTTATCGAGATGTATTTCATCGATTAATTCTTTAAAAAAACCTGCATGACCAAGTTCAATAGTGACATTCGTTAAGTCAATACTATTAAGCACGTTCATACTAAGTGCAATAATCTCAGCATCTGTTGCAGCAGATGCATCGCCGAAAAACTCTGCTCCGATTTGAATGTTTTCTTGACTGCCAGCTGTGTCTGCAGTTTGACGGAAGACATCAAGCATATAAAAATAACGTAACGCCTGCTCCAGTTGTGAATGATGTCGTGCAATTCGTTGTGTCAATGGGATGGTGACATCTGGCCTTAACACTAACACATTGCCAGCATTATCAATTGTTTTAATCATTTCCTGTTGGTTCACAGTACCATTCATTTGCATATATAATTCATACGGCTGAAAGGCAGGGGTATGGATTTCTTTATATCCAAAGGAGGCAAATTGCCATTTCATTTTCTGAATCATATCATTTCGGTGATGAATTGCTGTAAGTGTTAAATTTGAATCATTTTCTATGTTATAATTATTATACATATTCAGAAAGAACTCCTTTCATTGCGCTTTATCGCTTTACTTGGATAAAGTAACAATTAGATTATCATTGTACATAATAATAGATGCAATTGTCAAATATGATCCCTAGCCAATTATCTACGACAAGATGTGTCCAAGATTTTGGCATATTTTTAAACCTTTTAGTTGCAATCATCGAAATATTAGGGCTATCATTTTTTATTGAAATCAAAATTATACTAGGCTGAAAAGGAAGCCTGAACATCGTATATGAGGAGGAGCAACAATGTTTATTGATTATCACATGCATAGTGACTTTTCAGCTGACTGTAAAACACCTATGGAAGAAACGATTCAAACGGCTATCAAGAAAGGTTTATCAGAGATCTGTTTTACCGAACACGTCGATGAGGATTATCCAGACACTTCCATTGTTTTTGAACTAGATTTACCGCGTTATGCAAAAGCCATCAAAGACATGCAAGAAAAGTATCGGGGACAAATCACCATAAAAAAAGGAATTGAAATTGGTGTGCAGCCCCATTTACTAGATAATTGTGAAACATTGGTCGAACAAAATGAATTTGATTTCGTCATTTGCTCCATGCATACAGCTGATAAAAAAGATTTACATAGTGGAAATTTTTTTGCTGATAGAACTGCAAGTGAAGCTTACCAAATATATTATGAAGAACTGCTCTATTGTGTCCAGCATTTTTCTGCCTATAATATATTAGGACATATTGACCTTGTGAAACGTTATCAAACACTTGATACAAATGAAAATTTTCATGACATTTTAGAGCAGATTTTTAAAGTCATTATTGCACAAGGAAAAGGCATTGAAGTTAATACATCTGGATATCATTATGGATTGGATCATGCAATGCCAAGTGAAGATATTTTAAGGTTATATAAAGATTGCGGTGGTGAAATCATTACACTTGGTTCTGATGCCCACCATGCAGATCATGTAGGTCGGCATTTTGAAACATTTAGTGCACTTTTATCGGAAATAGGATTTCAGTATATTTGTTCCTTTGATGATCGAAAACCAATATTTCATCCAATTCAACAATTTTTGTAGGACAAATGAGACGTAATTTTATATAATAGTAACAGGTTAATGTAAAAAGGAATGATTAGACGTTGGATAAGTATGAACAGTTAATAAATATTGTCGGAAAGAATCAGGTTGTCTGTGATAAACCGTTGAAGAATCACACATATACAGAGCTTGGCGGGACTGCAGATTATTTTGTAACACCTGTTACGTATGAACAAGTGGAAAAAGTAGTAAAGTTCGCGAATAAGGAACAGATACCATTTATGTTACTTGGGAATGGTTCCAATTTAATTATAAAAGATGGAGGCATTAGAGGTATTGTCATGTACTTAGGTGCCTTATCATTAATAAGAGTAAGTGGAAATGAAATTATTGCCCAAAGTGGCGCTTTGATCAAGGAAGTCTCTCGTACAGCACTTGCAAATAAGTTAAAAGGGCTTGAATTTGCTTGTGGTATTCCAGGCTCTGTTGGTGGTGCCTTATTTATGAATGCGGGGGCTTATGGTGGAGAAATAAAAGACGTACTTGTTTCGGCAACAGTTGTAGATAAGCATGGTGATATCAAAATTCTATCTGCCGAAGAACTTGACCTATCCTACCGTACGAGTAATATACCTGATAAAGGCTATATTGTCCTTGAGGCTACTTTCAGTCTGCTTCCAGGAAAACAGGAAAAAATTAAAGCTATCATGGATGACTTAACATATCGTCGGGAATCAAAGCAACCACTAGAATATCCGACATGTGGCAGTGTATTTAAGCGACCACCGGGATACTTTGCCGGAAAATTAATTCAAGATAGTCATTTACAAGGAGTTCAAATTGGTGGGGCAGAAGTGTCAAAAAAACATGCTGGTTTTATTATTAATAAAGATGGCGCGACTGCAACGGAATACATCGCACTAATTGAACATGTTCAAGATGTTGTAAAGAAAAATTTTGATGTTTATTTGGAAAGAGAAGTACGCGTTATAGGAGAAGATAAACAAGATTCATAAGACATAAAAGATAAATATAAAAACAATGTACCTTCTTCTCTTGCATAATATGTCATATACTTGGAAGGAGGGCGTCGAATTGTATCCAATATTAATGGCGCTCATCGGCTATTTATCTGGCTGTATGAATGGTTCGCAGATTATTAGTAAGTACAAACAAATAAATATTAGAAATGGTGGCTCCAAAAATGCTGGTGCCACCAATACAGCATTGCAAGTTGGTATGAAATATGGTGCATTTGTAGCGTTTATTGATGTGTTTAAAGCAATTATTTCTTTATATTTAGCGGCATTGCTACTCATGCATGTGGACATTTTATTTGAGTACAAAATACTTTTACTGTATATCAATGCTGTATTTATTATTATTGGCCATAACTTTCCTATCACTATGCAATTTAAAGGTGGAAAAGGGACTGCATCTTTTTTAGGTGTGCTTTTATTTATGGATTGGCGTTTTGCGATGGTGGCATTTCTCATATTTTTGCTAATTGCATTGGCGACTAATTACTTTGTTATCGGTACGTTAGCGGGGTATTTAGCTTTTATAGCTTATACAATTCTTATGCATGAGAAGGGCCCAGTGTATCTTGCCTTTGTATTAACATTTTTATTTCTATTTAAGCATATTGATAATTTTAAACGGATTGTTCATAAAGAAGAGCGTAAATTAACAAGCTTATTTCACAAAGAAGCTGGTTAATTATGCAGTAATAATCAATGTTAGACTTGTGGAGTAAGGAACATCTCGCAAGTCTTTTATTGTTTTAAAAAAAGTATTCGGCTGAATAAATTTCATAATAGCCATTTTTTAAATGAAATCCGAATGTTCCTGATGAAAACATCCATAACAGTCGGATATAATAAATAACATAAAATGATTGGAGCGTCAGGTGGACGACTCCTGGCCGGCTAAGTTCGGTCACGTCCTGTGACCAACGCCGACACTAGCACGTCGTGTGCGTCGCCGGAGGAAAGGCCTTGATGAGACCCCCGCAAGGCTAGGTAAGGGAGGGAAGGCTAAGACCGCGACGTCACGAGAGCAACGCCTTCATGACCAGCATCCTGTTGGCCCGAGGCTCATCAGCCGCCGGCGGAAAGCGTCCACCTAGAGCGGAAATCAATTACACTAAGTTACATTGTTTGGATTTTCAGCACACATTTGACTTATGAAATTGACTCACCTTAGTAAAGAATATTTGATATTTAAAGGTTTATTAATTTATGATAAAAGAAGAGATGCGCGAATTATGTAACTATTCTCGTTTTGCCATTGTATACGACAGCGGATAGAAGGGTGTCTGCGAGTACTAAGAGAAACGTAAGGGGATTTAATTATGAACAAACCAGCAAGAGTATTAACTGCAGCAGGTGCAGCATCAGGTGGAAGTGCGGGAATACAAGCAGATTTAAAAACATTCCAGGAGCTGGATGTATATGGTATGAGTGTTGTAACGGCAATTGTCGGACGGCATCCAGTAACAAATAAAAATGTTCATCCGCAAACGATCGAAGCTATCGAAGCACAATTTGATACAGCGAAACAACAAATAGGCTTTGAAGCATTAAAAACAGGCATGCTTTTTTCAAAAGATGTCATTGAGACAACTGCTGAGCTGATTAAAGGGGCATCGATTGAACATATCGTAGTTGATCCAGTAATGGTTGGTAAACTGGACTCTAAATTACTGCAAGACGATGCGATTGAAGCATTAAAAAAGCATTTGATTCCACAAGCAACTGTGATTACGCCAAATATGACGGAAGCCTCTATTTTGCTGGAAGATCGTCCACTTCATTCTGTGGCGGATTTAAAGCAAGCAGCTATTGATCTTCATGAGCTTGGCGCGAAGTATGTCTTGGTTAAAGGAGGACGTTTGAAAGGACCGGCAGTTGATGTGCTGTATGAAGGAACAACAGTAACAACCTTAGAAGCCTCAAGAATTGAAACGGAAAATACAAGTGGTGCAGGATGTACTTACTCAGCGGCAATTGCAGCTTATTTGGCGAAAGGAAAATCCATTACGGAAGCAGTTCGATTAGCGAAAAGCTTTATTACGACAGCTATTGAACATAGCTTTACTTATACGAAGCATGTCGGACCAACTTATCATGCCGCAGAACGAAAGTATGGAGAAGCACATCCTATTAAAGTATTTACAGAAAATATAAATTAATGGAGGAAATTATGAAAAAAGCATTGATTAATGTTGATTACACGTATGACTTTGTCGCAGAGGATGGGAAGTTAACATGTGGAGCACCAGGACAAAATATTGAAAAAGCAATTGTATCCATTACAAAAGAATTCCTAAATCAAGGGGAATTTGTTGCCTTTGGTATTGACGCACATGAGGAAAATGACACTTATCACCCCGAAACAGCCACTTTTCCACCCCATAATATTAAAGGTACATCGGGAATGGAGTTATACGGAGATCTAAAAACATTATACGAAATGCACCAAGACGATGCGAGTGTGTTTTATTTTGAAAAAACAAGATTTAGTGCATTTGCTGGTACGAATTTAGAATTAAAGCTTCGCGAAAGAGGCATAAACGAAGTCCATTTAGTTGGTGTATGTACGGATATATGTATATTACATACGGCGATAGAAGCGTATAATAAAGGATTCGATATCGTTGTTCATAAAGATGCAGTTGCCAGCTTTAATCAGCCTGGACATGAATGGGCGCTAGGACATTTTGAAAATACCCTTGGAGCAAAAGTGATTTAAAATATAAATCTACAATATATTCAGAAAAGATTTGACAAATAGACTGATTTTGCTATGATAAAGTAGAAAAGTTTCAAACGAAAAAATGATGATGAAAAAGATAATTTATTCAGTTCGTTGAATTTAAGAGAGCCAACGGTTGGTGTGAGTTGGTACAGCATCTGGATAAAAAGCCCTTTGGAACAGCTGGGTTGAACAATAGTAGGCTCAGACGCAAGTGTGCGTTATACACGATTGAGTAAGAATTGTGTACGATACTGCACAATAAAAAAGGGTGGCACCGCGATGAATAACCTTTTCGCCCCTTCATGATAAGAGGGGGAGGAAAGGTTTTTATTATTTGGTAAAATATGTATCGCATCAATAAAACGATCAATATTTCAAGGAGGCAGCAAACAGTGAAGTTTAATATTTTGATTAGTGATCCTTTAAGCGAAGATGGTATCTATCCTTTACGTGAGGCAGATAACCTAAATGTACAGTTAGATACAGGACTATCTGAGTCGGAATTACTTGAAAAAGTAAAAGATGTTGATGGTTTACTTGTTCGTAGTCAAACACAAGTAACACGAGAAGTTATCGAGCATGCACATCAATTAAAAGTAATTGCAAGAGCTGGTGTAGGTGTAGATAATATCGATTTGGAAGCTGCAACAGAAAATGGGATTGTTGTCGTCAATGCTCCGGACGGTAATACGAATTCAGCAGCTGAACATACAATGGCAATGATTATGTCTCTATCAAGGAATATTCCTCAAGCATACTTGTCGATTAAAGAAAAAAAGTGGGATCGCAAATCCTTTGTAGGTGTAGAACTTAGAGGTAAAACACTTGGCATTGTCGGTTTAGGTCGTATTGGTGCCGAAGTAGCAAAACGCGCCAAAGGAATGCGCATGAATGTTATTGCTTATGATCCATTTTTTTCACAAGAAAAAGCAGAAGCAATGGGGATTAATTGCGGAACTTTAGACGAAGTGTTAGCGGCAGGGGACTTTATCACTGTTCATACCCCATTATTAAAAGAAACCAAACATCTGATTAATAAAGAAGCCTTCGATAAAATGAAAGACGGTGTGCGGGTTGTAAACTGTGCAAGAGGCGGTATTATTGATGAGGACGATTTGTATGATGCACTTCAAAGTGGCAAAGTTGCTGGGGCAGGTCTCGATGTTTTTGAAGAAGAGCCAGCAGTTGACCACAAGGTGCTCACATTACCGCAAGTGATTGCTACACCACATCTTGGGGCAAGTACGAAAGAAGCACAAGAAAATGTTGCTATTGACGTTAGTCACGATGTTGTTCGTATATTGGGTGGTGGATTGGCAAGAAATCCAGTGAATATCCCATCTGTACCTAGAGATGTAATGCGCAAGATTGAACCGTATTTTTATTTGTCAGAAAAGCTTGGATTATTTCTTGCTCATTTACCAGATGAAGCAATTGAAGAAATTAACATCAATTTCTCAGGGGATTTGACTGCTTTAGAGATTAAACCATTAACCCAGAACACATTAAAAGGATTGCTAAGCCGTCATTTAGGTACACATGTAAATAATGTGAATGCTGCTTATTTAGCGGAGCGAAAAGGAATTACTATCCATGAAAATAAAACATCTGCTGCACGCGGGTTTACAAACTTAATGACAGTGGAAGTAATTACGAAAAATACATCAAGAAAAGTAGCAGGAACACTACTAAATGGATTAGGCGCTAGAATAGTGAAAGTTGATGATTATAGCATGGATGTTGTACCTGAAGGACATTTATTGTTAATACATCACCAAGACCAACCAGGTGCAATTGGCCGTGTCGGAAGTTTGCTTGCAGAAAATGATGTTAATATTGCAACAATGCAAGTAGGGCGTGAACATATAGGAGGTAGTGCGATTATGATGCT